>JAKBAF010000296.1 GCA_021809305.1 bacterium | reverse complement strand
TTAGCCCTTCCTCGCCTATAGCAACGCAACCGCTGCTGATAGAGTAGTCTCTGTCTTGCTTCGAACCGACTTACAAATACTATATGGCGTTTCCGGTGTGACCTGCTCCCCAAAAACTAGTCCAAATTGAATCGGACGTTCGTATAACCTTTTTTAACATAAGGGAGCACAATGATGAAGAAACGACTGACAGAAGAACAGATTATTAAAGTTTTAGAGGAAGCTAAAACGGGCACCAAGGTTGAGGAATCATGCCGTAGGCATGGCATTTCTAAAGGGACATACTATGTTTGGAAGGAAAAGTACGGAGATATGTCGATCCCTAAAGCCAAGAGGCTACGCGCCTTGGAGTCAGAGAACGCTCAACTAAAGAAAATAGTAGCGGATCAGGCTCTTGATATCATAGCTCTAAAGGATGTCATCTCTCGAAAGTGGTAACCCCACAGGGAAAAAGGGCATGTGTGCAGGCTATAACGTAAGAGCACAAAATAAGCGAACGACATGCGTGTGAGCTTGTAGGGGTAAAACGATCGGTAGTGCGTTACCGATCAGTGAAAGAGGATGAGGAAGGACTTGCTGACCAAATCCGACAGATCGCTTGAGAGAAAAGGCGCTTTGGCTATCGCAGAATATGCACTTTGTTGAGAAGGAGTGGATTGAAAATTAACCACAAGAGGGTCTTTCGGATCTACAGCGCCTGTGGATTAAAAGTACGAAGGAGGAATGGAAGGAAAAGAGCCATCGGTAGCCGACGGCCTCAAGAGCTGATTACAAGGCCCAACCAGAGGTGGGGGTTAGATTTTGTTCACGATGCTCTTGCGGATGGAAGAAGAATTCGGCTCTTAACGATAATTGATGTGTTTACGAAAGAGTCTCTGGATCGAGGTGGCGCATTCGCTGAGCGGGGGGAGTGTCCTTCGAATACTCGAGAAGCTTATCGAAGTACTAGGCAATCCCGAGACGATACTCAGTAACAATGGAACAGAGTTTACATCGAACAAAGTTCTATCCTGGTGTCAAGAACAGAAGGTGGAGTGGTGCTATATTCAGCCAGGCAGACCACAGCAGAACGGGATTGTAGAAAGTTTTAATGGAAGGTTAAGAGATGAATGTCTTAACGAGCATTGGTTCAGAAACTTAAGAGAGGCAAAGAGGTTGATCGAGTTGTGGCGAGTGGAATACAACACCATAAGACCTCATAGCAGCTTAAATGGTAGGACACCGGCTGAGGTAGCTAAAGGTGTCTCAGATTTTTTTTCTTCTGAGGGGAAACAACTTACAGGAACGTCTATTTTGGCTTGGACCTAACAAGGGGGCAAGGTCACCTTCGATCCTAAGCCCACTCTACTCTGAAGATGTCCGGTTTTAGGGTGACCGATGACAACCAAGACCCTGAGGTGGTCATTAGACGATCACTTGCCTTAACGGTGTTACGAGTTTTTGAGGAATCAAACGGCAAGGTTGTGATGCTTAGTTGAATATGATATTTAACTTAATTGGACGTCACAGGAGCATCAATAGTCATGGCCATTAAGAAAACGAAAAACTCCTCCAGAAATAGAGGCCTCTCTTGGCACTGGTAATTGCGGCTGTGGCTGGGCTTTTTACAGCGCTTACAAGTCTTTTCATGAGACGAAGTATCGATGTAGGCGGCTCGACAAGGCTTTTCCTTATCCTCCAACTCAGCCTTTCGATTATTGTCGTAACATTGTTAGGACCGGTGCGAACGGGCGAGTATGCGATTACCGTTATCACTATATCAATTGGAACTATTGCCGGACTTCTCTACGGGAGCATGATGTGGGCGCTCGGAAGGGCATTCGAGTTAGGACCAGCTTCGCTCACCATCGCTATACTCCAATCAGGAAGCGTTTTTCCTGCTATTTTCATGGCAGTACTCTTTGGTGTTCAGTTTGGTCATCCCTATACTCTCTGGATTGGCATCGGTTCCTTTCTTGTAGTAGTTGGGTTGTGTTGGGCCGGCTGGAGCACAAACATTAGTTTTACAAAGGGGCGTTGGCTTTCGCGAGCCCTACTGGCAGTATTGTCCTATTCCCTCCTCTTTTTCGTCCTTCAATGGCAGGCTCTTCTTATCTCTGGCCCCTGGAACACCTCTCCCCTTGTTCCCTTTCCAATCGACCCCGCGACAGATCAATGGTTCACTCCCATAATGTTTGCTGTCGCAGCCTTCATTCAATTATTAAATATTATTCAAAAAGAGCGAAGATTTCCTAATCGAAGAGAACTGCTGTATGGCCTACTTGGTGGTCTCACGAACGGAGTGGGTACCTTTCTGTTGGTGCTTAGCCCTGAGCTTGCAGCACCGTGGGAGAATGCTATGCTATTTCCATTGTTTGCCATCACCATCATTATTGCTTGCAATATCTGGGGCTGGCTCCTCTACAAGGAGCAAGTGCACTGGATGGCAAACAGTTTGGCAATGACTGGCGTTTGTATCGGCACAGTTGACTGGAAGAGCCTGCTCGACTATGCCCCAAGCCTCT
>JAKBAF010000295.1 GCA_021809305.1 bacterium | reverse complement strand
TTCCGATCTAAGGACCTTAAATACAACGGATTGAAGAAGATCTATCGCTCTTCTAATGCTAAGGAGATGCTGGCAATTCCCCTATTCACGATGGGGAAGGGGCTTGGCTACGATTTTAAGGATTTTAATCCTGAATTTGAGCGGGTTGTAGAGATCTATAATGCATGGGGCTCATCTGAGTGTAGCGCAAAAGAGGGCAATCCACGGCCGATTAACTCTCCTGGTCGCAAAGGTGTTAAGGAGTTTCAGGAGGGATCGATACAGAAGGCTCTTGCTGACAACTGCCGCTTTGGATTTGTGGCGGGAGGGCTTGATGATCGAGGCGTGTTTGCTGATTTTTTTGAGGGCGACCAGGATCAGTACTCACCAGGTTGCACGGCCATTCTATCGCCTAAACATACGCGGGAAGCACTCTTTGATGCGCTGATACGACGCTCGTGCTACGCAACGACCGGGGCTAGAATTATCATAGGGCTCTTTCTTGCCGGAAAGCCTATGGGAAGTGAGTTGAATACGAAGTTAAAGCCAGGCCTTTCAGTGAATCGTCACATCTCGGGGTATGTTGCTGGGACAGAGGCTCTTGCCACCGTTGAGATTATCCGAAATGGCAGCGTGATAAAGAGCTTTGAAACAAGTGGCAATGATCTTGACTTCACCTACGATGATATGGACGATCTCAACCAGGTGGTTCTGCCGGGCAAGGAGGAGAAACCACCCTTTGTCTACTACTATCTAAGGGTGGTTCAAAAGGATGAGCAGATGGCATGGAGCTCACCTATTTGGGTTGACCATCTTGGGATGCCATCCAACAATGGACAGAAGAAGGGAAGTAAAAAGACCTCAAGCAGTGAACCCGGCAAATAGGAAAAAATAAGCCATGGGTAATCGAGGGAAGAGAGAGGTGGAGGTCCTCGTTGAGGAGCAGCAGACAGATCTTCCGCTTGATCTTTCTCGGGTGGCACCCCTTGTTGCGAAGGTCTTGGAAGAAGAGGGGACAGTGGTCGATGAGGTCTCTGTTCGGTTTGTCGGTTTAGACGAGATCTGCGAGCTTCACGACCGCTTTTTTGGGGATCCCTCTCCTACCGATTGCATCTCTTTTCCAATTGATGAGGAAGAGGATGGCGACTTCCGCCTGCTAGGGGAGGTTGTTGTCTGTCCGAGGGCGGCTCTTCTTTATACTGGGGATGAGGGAGGCGAGCCCTATGAGGAGTGTTCTCTCTATATCGTTCACGGCCTACTCCACCTCCTTGGCTATGATGACAGCAGCGAGAAGGATCTTCTCGAAATGAGGGAGAGAGAGGCGCAGATTATGGGTAGATTGAGAGCAGAGGAGCTTCTCCTGCAGCCACCTCCCCCACCTCCCATAGGCCATTGCGACCATGAAGGGAGTGACTCTATTCATCCTGGGGGGGGGAGCAAGAGGAGTTGTTAGAATCTCTTGTTGCCTATCTACTCTTTCTTGTCGGCGCTTTTTTGTTTCAGGCGAATCAGAGTGCCTTTCGAGTTCTCGAGCACACCCGCTCCAGCGAGCAGCTGCGCGAGATGGAATTTTTTAGCCTCTATCGCCACCTCCACCGCTATCTTTCACCCCACCTCGAGCTCGAGCTTCTCTTCTTTTCGATAAGCTGTGCAAAGCACCTAACCCGCCTAGGGATGGCTGTGAGTGCTACGATCCTCATCTGGCTCGCATCTCAAACGTTTAGTATGGAGTGGCGCTCCCTTCTCTTTATCTGGGTGGCAGGTGGCCTCTTTCTTATCTTTTCCCTGTTTGTTGCTGATTTTGGGCCACGCTACTGGGGATTGCGCAGACCAATTGTTGCGCTTCGTGCGGCAGGTCCTCTCGCAACGATCTACCTCTTTGCACTGCTCCCTATTATAGCGCTTCTCCTCCTCTTAACAACACGCCGCTTTGCGACCTTTTACGTTGAGCAGGTGCGCGAGCCGATGGGTCAGGTCAAGGAGAAGATTATCGAGATGCTCCATCAGGCTGGCACTCAATCAGCGGTTGATGAAGAGGAGCGGCGACTGCTTGAGTCCGCCGTAATGCTAAGAGACCGGATCGTCCGAGAGGTGATGATTCCGCGTGTTGAGATGGTCTCGCTGCCAGCATCGGCTAAGGTACGTGATGCGGCGGCACTCTTTGACCGTGAGGGGTATAGTCGAGTTCCTATCTATCGCAAAAGCGTCGACCAGATCATTGGATTGCTTCTTCATAAAGACATTGCCAAGGTCTACCTAAGCTGTGAGAGAAGCGGTAGCAACGCTCCGCTCGATGAGACTGTGGAAGCGCTTGTAAAACCGGTCCTATATGTTCCCGAGACGAGCCGTGTCAGTCGCCTTCTCCAGGAGTTTCGCCGGCGCCAGAGCCACCTTGCCGTTGTCGTTGATGAGTATGGCGGTACAGAGGGGCTTGTGACAATTGAGGACTGTTTAGAAGAGATTGTCGGTGATATTGCCGATGAGTTTGATGTGGAAGAGGAGCAGTTTGTCTCGCAGGGCGAAGGGGCGTGG
>JAKBAF010000294.1 GCA_021809305.1 bacterium | reverse complement strand
ATAGACCATCAGTCGGCGGCAGTGGCGGCGGCGCAGTCTAGGCAGCCAACCCTTCGAGCTTGCGAAAAAGGAGAGCTTTACCTTTTATAAGGCTAGCAAGGGGCCCGCTCAAATGAGTGGGTCCCTCGCACTATACAGCCTAAGGGTAAAGCATGCACATTATCCACATCGCATCCGAGATGGCCCCTGCGGCAAAGGTCGGCGGACTTGGCGATGTCATCCTCGGCCTTTCGCGAGAGTTGCAGGCGAAGGGCCACACTGTGGAGGTGATCCTTCCGAAGTACTCCTCGATCGATTACAGGGCCGTTGACGGCCTTAGCATCGTCTGCCGCGATCTCTGGTCCTATCTCGCAGGTGGGTGGTGCCACAATACCGTCTGGAAGGGGCGGGTCGCAGGCATCAAAGTCTTCTTTATAGAGCCCCACAACCCCACCCACTACTTCTGCCGCGAACACCCTTACGGCTACCCGGACGATATCGAGCGATTCACCTACTTTTCAAGGGCAGCTCTTGAATTCCTCCTTAAGACGCGAAGCAGGCCCGATATCCTCCATCTTCATGAGTGGCAGACGGCGCTTATCGCCCCCCTCTACTGGGATATCTACAGAGCGCTTGGGCTGAATAACCCCGCCATCGTGATGACACTGCACAACCTCGAGCATCAGGGCCACTGCACCCCTGCCGACCTTGATCGCGTGGGCCTAAAAGGGCTCCACTACCTCACCCAAGAGAGGCTTGCACATGATGGGAACCCCCTTACTATTAATCTGCTTAAAGGGGGTATTGTCTACTCCAACCTCGTCACCACGGTCTCTCCCACCTACGCACGTGAGATACAGACCGTTGCCATGGGTCACGGCCTCGATCACACCCTCCGCACCCACGCCAGTAAATTAAAGGGAATACTTAACGGCCTTGACTACGCACATTGGAGCCCCAAAACCGACACCCACCTTATCGCTAACTACGAGGCAAGCGAGGAGGGGCTTCAAAAGAAGGCGGAGAATAAGAGGGAGCTCCAGCGCCGCCTGCTGCTCGCCCCAACAGATAGCCCATTGATTGGCTGCGTGGCACGCCTTGTCCCACAAAAAGGGGTGAGCCTCATCAAGCATGCGATGCTCCGTGCCCTCTCACTCGGCGCTCAGTTCGTTCTGCTCGGCTCCTCCCCAATTCCTGCTATCCGTGACGACTTCCACAAGCTCAAGGTACAGCTCTGCGACAATGTAAATGTCCATCTTGAGCTCCAGCACCACGAGGAGCTCATCCACCTGATCTTTGCCGGTGCCGACCTCTTCATCGTCCCCTCCATCTTTGAGCCCTGCGGCTTGACGCAGCTCATCTCACTTGCCTACGGAACAATTCCTATCGTGCGGAGGACTGGAGGGCTCGCCGATACAATTGTCGATATCGACAATCGAGAACGCTCCCTAAATGAGCGGAATGGCTTTGTCTTCGACCTCCCAACACCTGAGGGCGTCAACACGGCGCTAGACAGAGCACTTGTGATGTATAGCCAAAATCCCACCCTCTGGAAGGAGCTCCAGCTCCGCGCAATGCGATTCGATTTTAGCTGGAAGCGGCCCGCCCTTGAGTATATTAAGATCTACGAGTCAGCAAGAAAGCTGATCGAGCTGACACCCTAAGACTTAAGGTTGCCGATGGTAGGCGATAGAGTCGCGGAGCGAGGGCCAAAGAGCTGGAGGGATGATGGCGCCCAGAACCGTAACAGCTGTTGCCCCAAGAAGTGCCCCAAGGTGACCACAGGAAGCTAAAGGGAGACCCAAGAGGTAGCCATGGAGAAAGCCTGCAGCAAAGAGATCGCCAGCGCCTGTCGTATCAAGTGGCAGATCGACTACATCTGTTGCGCAGTGGAGTGTGCCCTCATCCGATGCGATGTAGCAGCCAAGCTTACCCATTGTCACAACAGCTAAAGGGACAAACTCGGCAAGAAGGGCCGCGCCCACCGCTTCATCACTCCCAACCATTGCAGTCGCTTCAAGCTCATTGGCAAAGAGGAGATCCACACCTAAGCCCAAAACCTTAACGATCTCCGATTTGAAGAGCCGCACCACCTCAAAGCTCCCAAGATCGAGGGAGACGCTCACCCCCATCTCCTTGGCAAGCTGAACCGCACGCAGAGGAACCCCTGGAAGGTAGAAGGCGTAGCCTTCGATATGCAGGTGGTCGATCTCATCGAAGGCATCCAATGTGAGCTCATCGCATCGCAGCTCACTTGATGCGGCCATCATCGTACGCATGGTCCGCTCACCTGTTGGGCTGACAAGGCTAAGAACAAGTGAGGTTGGAAGTTCTGTCTCAACAAGTAAGCCATTGACCCCCACCTCCTGCATGGCGCCGAGATAGCGGAGACCCATCTCATCGCGGCCAATCTTACCCCAAATCGTAGAGCGATGGCCAAGAGAGCTAAGCCCCCTTAGCACATTTGAGGCGCTGCCCCCTGCTACAATTGTTGGAGCCTTGCCGCTCTTTGCGATGATCTCATTGAGGGCT
>JAKBAF010000293.1 GCA_021809305.1 bacterium | reverse complement strand
TTTCCTGACCTTGAGCATCCAGGGCGGCATGAACCGGCAACTCATCGATATCAGAATCCGTGTTAACGGCAATCTGCCGTCCAATGCGGCAGATATTGAAAAAAATGGGCAACTCTCGATCTGCCTAAACTTAAGGAACGCATCGCAACACTCCAGATCCGAGAGCTGATCCTCGCCCTCGATTCTACCCTTGAGGGCGATGCAACCTCTCTCTTTCTTAAACAAGAGCTCCACTCTCCCACTCTTGCCATCTCTCGTTTAGCTTTTGGCGTTCCCCTCGGAAGCCCTCTTGATTATGTCGACGGCGGTACTTTAGGGCGCGCTTTAATGGGTCGCCATGCATTTTAGCGCCCTAAATAGCAGCCACTGGCTTGCAAGATAGGGCTCACTCGCCTATCATCGCCTCTCTTCGAGTAGCTGCAGCGAGATACAGCGCGTTTTTTTTGGACCGGCGAGTGAATAAATTAATTAGCTTTCAAACTCTTCTCCTCTTACTTCTTCTTCCTCTCTCTCTCTTGGCTCAAGGAAGAGATCTTCGAGGAAAAGTTGTAGGCAATATTCAAGTAATAATTCACCATGCTGGCGCCGAGGAGACAAACACTCGATCCCTGGTAAACCGATTGCAAACAAAGGTCGGGGAACCTTTTTCACAGCTCGATTTTGACGAAGATCTCAAGCTCCTATCCGAAGAGTACGATCGAATCGAGCCTGCAGTTGATCTCTATGGAGATGAGGTCCGGATTACCCTTGATCTCTGGCCTCGCCCAACTATAAGTGAGATTGTCTGGGTCGGTAATCAAAAAATAAGAAAAAAATCACTCGATCGCGCTCTCGGAATACGCGCCGGCACTCCCTTCGATCGGCATGAATTTAATGCCGCTTTTAACAAGGTCAAAGCGCTCTTTATCAAGAAGGGCTACTTTGAGGCGAGATTGACCTATAAGGCGATTCCCCTCCCAGAGACAAATGAGGTGGAGATTCGAGTTGATATCGAAGAGGGACGCTCAGGCCACATTCGTAAAATTCGCTTCAAGGGGTTCACTCCCAAAGAGGAGCTTGAGGTCTTAAAACTCATCCAGACCCAAAAGTACTCCTTTATTGCAAGCTGGGCGACAGGGCATGGCCACTATCAAGAGGAGGCGGTTGAGCAGGATCGCTTCATCGTCCTCAACTACCTGCACAATTTAGGCTATGCCGATGCGCGCGTCCAGATGGAGATGGCTGATCTCCCAAACCAGACGCGCAACCAACTCATTCGTGATAAAGGGATCACCGTCACATTCATTGCTGATAAGGGGCCTCTCTACCGCTTTGGCAAAATTTCTTTCTACGGCGAATGCCTCCTCATCAAGGAAGAGGATCTAAGGCGCCTCTCAATTGCTAAGGAGAATGCCATCTTCTCTCCCGAGGCCCTGCGAGACACCCTGAAAGTGATCACCGATGCCTACGGTGCAAAGGGCTATATCGATGCCATTGTAGATTATGAGCTCCATCTCGTTCCAAATGCGGCGGTCTACGATCTTGATTTTACCGTTAAAGCGTGTGAGCAGTACCGAGTGGGTGTGGTACGGGTCTTTGGCAACACTCGTACTGAGCAGCGGGTCATTCTCAACGAGACCTCCATTATTCCTGGCGAGGTCTTCGACATCAGGCGGCTCCAGCATACAGAAGAGCTGCTACGCAACCTTGGCTACTTCGATTGCGTTAATGTCTACGCCGTTAAGCCGAGAGGTCCCCTTGTGCCAGATGAGTCGCTTGAGGTTGCGAAGTACCGCGATGTCTACATCGAGGTCAAAGAGTGCAGCACGGGGACAATTGGCCTCCAGATGGGCTTTAGTACACAAGACAATGCCTATATTGGCTTTGAGCTCGCCGAGAATAACTTCAACTATCGCGGTATTCCCAATATCTTTCGCAACGGCCCCCAATCTCTTCGCGGCGGCGGAGAGAGGGCTAAGCTAAATATCAATTTCGGCAAGAAACAGACGGCCACCATCCTTTCCTGGTCCAAGCCCTACTTTAACGATACGCGCTGGGCTATCGGCTTCGATATTGAACGGACAACCAGTAAGCGACAGTCGCGAGACTATCAAATCGATGGTCTTGGTTTCAAAGCCAACGCCCTCTATCCCCTCAACCCCTATGTTACCTTTGGCTACCACTACCGCCTCAAGTACAACAATGTAAAATTGTTTAAGCCTCCATCTGAGCTGCCTGCAAAGCTCGTGCTTGAGGCTCAAAGCCACGGAGCCGTTTCGGCCGTTGGCGCCTCTGTTGTCTACGACTCGGTTGACTTTTGCCACACTCGTGGGCTCTACTCCTTACTTGAGACAGAGTATGCTGGGGTCCTTGGAGATTTCAAGTTCCTAAGAGCGAGCTACCTCAACCACTACTACCACCCTTTATTCAAGATCGGGACCCTCAAGTTTAAGGCAGAGTTTCGCCTTATTCAGCCTATCTGGGATCAAGAGGCTTCTCTCATACCACTTGGAGAGCGCTTCTTCCTTGGCGGAGAGACA
>JAKBAF010000292.1 GCA_021809305.1 bacterium | reverse complement strand
GTGGTTCTACCCGAAGGTGCGTCGATTCTTCTAGCTTTGGAGCGTAGCGATGGGACAACTGAAGCGCTTGACGCCTATGCGGGCGAGTCGCTGCGGTCGGCTGATCTCGTGTCACCTCACACAACCCCATTTCTCTTGCATCAACTCAAATCCAGCCACTCCAGTGGCTATCTCTTAACCCAAGGCCTTCCCTGTGCTCCCTTGAGCCATCTCAATTCCATCATCGGAAAAGAGCTCGCGCCCCTCTCACTACTAGAGCGCTACTTTGCTCAAGGCTGGTCGCTCCACCTTCAAGGGCAGCTCTTCGATCCGATGCAAAGCCGAAATCGATT
This sequence comes from bacterium, assembly GCA_021809305.1. Taxonomy (GTDB): domain Bacteria; phylum Chlamydiota; class Chlamydiia; order Chlamydiales; family JAFEGQ01; genus JAKBAF01. The sequence goes on along the minus strand of JAKBAF010000292.1, from coordinate 2,193 downwards.
GCGACTCAAAGAGGAGAAATACGGGGAAGATCTCTCCCTCTTTCTCATTGAGACGCTCTATTGGCGCTGCCTTTTCGAAGGAGCTAGCGACCCCGGATTGAAATTTTTTCCTCAGCTCGAGAGCGAATCGGGTAAGTTTGAGCAAATCCAACCAACCATTGATCGAGTGATCTCTAATGAACAACTGATTCAAAAAGTGAGGGAAGATTCCCATGAGGCTCTCCCCGCCTTTTTTCTCCACTATCGACCCGTTGCGACGATGCAAATGAAGTGGGGGAACTTTGCAGAATGGATTGGTCTTGGCTACAGGGAGCTTCTCCCCCAGCTTTTTAACCAAATAGCTGAGGCGAAACGCGAGTTGGAAGGAATTGAGCGACGACGCAGAGCTGACCCTAAGCAGCAGTACGAGGCGATAGCTGAGCGTCTTGACGAGCAACTTAAAGCAGTTCTTATCCGCTGGAAGGAGCGGTGCGAGATAGCCATCCGAGAATCGGGGAGCTCCGAAACAGTACAAAACCTATCCTTTCAGTTCTTTCACAAAGCAGTTGCAGCTTGGTTTGAAAAGAAGCTGCCAGCATTCAGAAAAGAGCAGCTCCCTTCGTACGAAGAGCTTATCCGGCAAAAACCGTCTCTTAGAAGCGAGGAAGAAAATAAACAACGAGAGCTTGGCTTCCTGGCTATTGAAGCCGCTCTTAGAACAGAAGAGCTAACGGCACAGAATGGGCTTAGGGGCTTAAAGTCGATGACCGAAGAGCTCCTCACCCTTTACTGCCACACGGTTTTCCAACTGTGGAACTTTTCAGCAGATCCTCCCCAGGTGAATCTTGTAGCAGATCCGGAACAGAAATTTGAGGGGAGCTACAAGCCTCGCCACAATACCATTGAAATCAATAGCTTTTATTCGCCGCTATCTTCGCTACTTTTCCTTTTTGCTCGTTTGTCAGAAGGGATCCTACCCACCGCCGGGCACGAGAGGCCGCTTCTTTTTGTGGGCCCCGGGCATGCGGGCATCCTCAACCATGAACTTGAACACGCTAGGCGCCGCCGCTTAGGGATTGATGACACTTCCCATGGCGATGCAGTCGATGCCAACGGAACAACCGTCCACTTCGAGGCGTGCGCTGCTAGCTGGGCGCGACTTGCTCACAAGGGGGGTGTGGTCGCCCGGCTCATGGAGGCCTTACCCGTCGTCTTTGAAAAGTACCACTTCTCTACAGAAGTAGTGCGCAAATACGCCGTACAATTTTCCCATCTTGAGGACTCTTACCGACGGTTCCTCGCAGAATCTTTTCAGACCCTTTAGCAAGTAGGCAAGGAGGAAAGTGAGATCGAGTCCTCTCCCTAGCAAATTCCGCAACGCAGGTTTTATTGCCAGCTAATCAGAAGAGATGCGAGGTGAAGCTCTCGATCTTTTAGATGAGATGATTAACAGCGGGATGTCGCTAAAGGGATGCAAAGAGCGTAACCAACTCTTGCTTGTCTTGTGGACTCTGAAAGAGAGGGGCGAGACTTGATGCAATCACTCTCTCGTGGTTGACAAGCGAGAAGGCTTGTAGTGTGGCCTCAAGTGGGATCAAACCCAAAGCCGCGAGCCGCTTGATCCCACTTGTGTAGTTCTTCCTTGTCAACAAGGGGAGCGTTGCTAGCCACTCCTCAATTGCAAGCGCGACTGTAACAGCGGCCAGCTTGCGCCAGACACAGCCTCTTTTTTTAACGCTTGCGCCTGCTCATAGGTCAGCGCCATTGAAGAGTGGATAGAGGGGTAGAAGGAGTTCTGTCACGTTGGCCTCAAAACAGGCTAAGGTGTGTGTATAAGTAGCATTATACACACACTTTGGCGGGGTGCAAATCTCCCCATTCGCAACGAAAGTCTTGTTATAAATGTATGGAAAATGTTAAGACATTGGCCATGCGCTCCAGTCAAAGAGAGGCTAGACTCGATCGCGGGTTTTTTCTAATTATGGTCATTTCAATGAGGCAGAGGCATTAATGGAAGTTATATTACATATTTTAACAAGAGAATGAAGAATGCAAGCGATCACGGGCGTTGCGGGACAAGCTGTTCCTCCAGTAAGAAATTCGTGCCAAGAGGAAAGTGAAAGAGACTTTTTCAGAACATTTGACATCGGCCAAGCCAAGCAGATTGGCACAGATGACAATGCTTACTCGGAAGACGAGTCCATCACCTCCTAT
>JAKBAF010000291.1 GCA_021809305.1 bacterium | reverse complement strand
GGGCTCTGGGATGCGGGGCTGAAGCGCATTGCTGGGGTCGATGAAGCAGGTAGAGGACCACTTGCAGGGCCGGTTGTTGCGGCGGCTGTTGTCTTTGATGAGGGGGTCATTGTTGAGGGGGTGGATGATAGCAAGAAGCTAACGCCTGCGCGGCGCAGAGCGCTATATGAGGAGTTAAGAAGCAGGTCGGGTATTCAGATTGGAGTTGGAAGCGTCGATCATCTGGCCATTGATGAGATAAATATCCATCAAGCGACCATTCGAGCGATGCTGATAGCTGTTGCTAGTTTAGATCCCCAGCCGGACTTCCTGCTTGTTGATGGATGGGCGATCCCGCATCCTACACTAAAATCGAAGGGGATTATCAAGGGTGATCAGCTCTCCTACTCCATCGCTGCGGCCTCAATCATTGCTAAAGAGACGCGGGATCGACTTATGGAGGAGTACCACGAGCGCTGGCCGCAGTACAATTTCAAGCAGCACAAGGGCTACCCAACCGCTGCCCACTTTCAAGCGATAAAAGAGCACGGCTTTTGCCCAATTCACAGACTCACTTTTGGAACTTATCCCAAATAATTGCCGCCGCCATGTAACTTAGCGAGCTCGGCGGCTATCTCTTCGTCGGAGATTTTGCTAAAGAGGGGAGTAGGGGTGGGTAGTGGATGGCCCACGGTGAGGGGGAGGTTTAAGGCTTCGTCCCAGTGGGTGTGGAGGGAGGGGTCAAGGCCGAGGAGGGCCCAGAGCTTTTCAGTGGTTTGGGGCATGATGGGTTTGGCGACAACGGCTAGGGCTTTTAGGGCAAGGAGAGAGCAGTGAATGGTGGTTTGCATGTCGGGGAGGGTCTCTTCATGCTTGGCGGTGGCCCAGGGTTTTTTCTCATCGAAGTAGGCGTTGCCGAGTGAGGAGATCTCCATAATGAGCTGGCAGACACGCCTTAGCCGAAAGGAGGAGTACGCCTCCTGGACCTGCGCTGTGAGGGCTGCTAGCTGATCGAGAAAGAGGAGATCTCGTGGCTGAAGTGTGGCTGGTGGAATGACACCACCGCACTTGGCGCTGGCAAAGACAAGAGATCTGTTGGCGAGGTTCCCATACTTTCCAACGAGCTCTCCATTGCAGCGCAATTGGAGGTCCTTGAAGGTGAACTCGGCATCGGAGCTTTCGGGGGCGTTTGCAGCGAGGGTGTAGCGAAGCTGGTCGGGGGAGTAGCGTGTGAGAATGTCAGTTAGGTCAATTGTCCAGTTGTCCGACTTACTAAATTGGCGCCCTTCGAGATTGAGGAACTCGTTCGCTGGCAGCTCATCAACGATTTTATAGGGTAGATTCTGTCCCATTGTCATGGCAGGGAAGAAGATGCCATGGAAGTAGATGTTGTCTTTTCCAATGAACTGAACAAGCTTTGTCTTGGGATCGAACCAGTACTCCTGCCAAGCGAGAGGATTACCACTCTTCTCGGCCCATTCAATAGCGGCCGAGATATAGCCGATGGGCGCTTCAAACCAGACGTAGAAGACCTTTCCTTCCTCGCCGGGTACGGGAACTCCCCAGGTGCCATCGCGTGTAATAGCACGAGGGAGGGGATTATCTAGATAGTGCTTGAGGAAGTTGAGGACAGTTGGCTTCCATCTCTTTGTGGCAATCCACTCATTCACCTTTGGTGCAAGCTTATCAAGTAGAAGAAACCAGTGGGTTGTGGTCTTTTTGGTGAGAGAGGCGTTTGAGAGGCGAGAGCGTGGAGCGATGAGATCGGTGGCTTCATAGCTTGCGCCACACTTCGGACACTCATCCCCTCGCGCAGCATCAAACCTGCAGCGGGGGCACCCTCCGATGACATAGCGATCGGCAAGGAAGCGCTTCTCTTCGGGAGAGTAGAGCTGCTCGGTGGCCCTCTTTTCAACAAAGCCGTTCTCTTGAAGGTCATTGAAGTACTGGAGGACGGGGATGCGGTGGCCCTCCCATGACGTCCTCGAGTAGTGGTTAAAGGAGAAGTTGAGTTTGGAGAAGAGCTCCTGATTGCTCTTATGGTAGAGATCGACATGCTCCACTGGACTGCGCCCTGCAAGCTCTGCACTTAAGGCGATGGCGACGCCATACTCATCGGAGCCGCTGAGGAAGAGGACATCGCTTCCCCGCATCCGCTCAAATCGGGCGTAGGCGTCAGCGGCAAGATAGGCGCCTGCCAGATGGCCGAAATGGAGTGCTCCATTGGCGTAGAGGAGCGCCGCTGTAATTAGAACTTTATCTGGCTTTAATGGCATGGGGCTTGCTACTCGTCCTCATCCTCATCCCAGTCATCTTCGTCCTCCTCCTCTGCCTCTTGCTCGATTTGGGCAATTGTTGCTCCATCGGCTAGACGCTGGAGGATTTGAAAGGCCTGGTTGTGGATGCCGGGTGCGCCATCAATACCATGTCCTAGGGCGATCATCCGCTTAGCCATTTGAATGGCGTAGTTGACAAGCTCAAAGGGGTTGCCAAATTGAGCGCCTAGTATTTCGTTAGTCAGCTGTCTTTGCAAGTCGACCATAGCTTAGATCG
>JAKBAF010000290.1 GCA_021809305.1 bacterium | reverse complement strand
TCGTCGATGATAAATACCTTGGCACCCTCGGTCCCGGTAGCCACTTTGCTGAACTCTCTCTCTTTGACAACGAGGTCCGTTCTACAACGGTTGTGGCTAAAACTAACTGCACCCTCTTCTCATTGGAACAAGACCACTTTCGCAGCCTCATGCTCCATCGGCCAGGACTCCTCTTGGCTCTCTGCAAAGCCCTAAGCGATAGGCTGCGCGAGACCAATCGTGCTTTGGTGCATTGTGGAGAAGGTCAGCTACTTGCTAAGACGAACTTCGTAACCGATTCGGTAAGTTCATCGTGAAACGCTTTTACGGCTTGCGTAGCTGAAAGAGGCGTTATGCGTTTTTAGGGATGGTGCTTAGGTCTAAGAGAGTAGAGCGAGCGTTTTGGGATGCCGCGAAGGGAGGAGGCAATTTTAATGGCCTCCTGTGGGGTGAGCTGGAAGGTCTCGATGAGGTGCTGGACGTGTTCTGCTGGGGTCATCTCGCTCCATGCCGATTGCGCTGGGAGAGGCTCTGTCAGGAGAACAATTTCACCTTTAACTTCTCGATCTTGAAAATGTGAGAGAAGATCGCTTGGAGAGCCAGCGACAAGCTCCTCATAGCGCTTGGTGATCTCACGAGCAATAGCAATACGTGCCTCCGGCGCTATCTCGACCAGATGGGCGAGCGTCTTTTTGATCCGATGAGGCGAGTCATAGGCGATTGAGGTGGCTGGATAGTCGAGCATAGAAAAAAGTGCATGATGCAGCTCTCTGCGCTCCTTTGGCAGAAAGCCAATAAATTGGAACCGATCTGTTGCAAAGCCAGAGAGTGTTAGAGCTGCGATAAGAGCGCAGGGGCCCGGAATCGTTGTAAGGGGGAGTCCCTCTTGCCTCATTCGGTGGATGAGCCGCTGCCCAGGGTCGGAGATCCCAGGAGTGCCGGCATCAGAGACTAGGGCAAAGGTGCGGCCAGCTTTGAGCTCATTGATTAGTCCCTCCTCCTTCTTTGCCTCATTAAAGGCGTGCAGGCTCCAGAGGGGCTTATCGATCGCATAGTGGCGCAAAAGATTGAGAGTATGGCGTGTGTCTTCGGCAAGAACGACATCGACCGTGCGCAGCGTCTCTAGGGCGCGGAGGGTGATATCGCCGAGGTTACCAATGGGGGTTGCAATAACGTAGAGCATGTGGAAGGGGGGTTGTAAAAGGTGGCACCCAGATTCGAACTGGGGATGGGGGCTTTGCAGGCCCCTGCCTTACCACTTGGCCATGCCACCATTAACTAAAGCAGCAGATGTAGACTCTCTCTGCTCATATTATGCAACCATAACGCTCCCCTCTTTTTGGCTCAAGAGGTAACATTTTGGTCGAAGATTAAGAGCTCATGACAAAAAAGCGTGCTGGGAGCGATAGTTGCAGCCATTACCATGGGAGCGCTCTTTTATGGCAGGACTTACCCATCAGCAGCTCTGCAAGTGGCTGCCTGGAGTTAACGTCGAGGGCGAAGCGGCAGGCGAGATCACAGGGTTTGCGATCGATAGCCGTGAGATAGAGCCGGGGTGGCTCTTCTTTGCACTTCGGGGAGCGCGCCTTTCAGGAGTTGATTTTCTTGAGGAGGTTGCAAGACGCAAGGGGCGCTCTGCCTTTGTCCCGAAGGAGTATTCAGGACCAAGGTTCGGTCTCCAGCTGCTTCGCGTTGATGATGTTCGCTCCTCTTTACAGGAGCTGGCAAAGCGCTACTTAGAACACCTCTCCGTTCCTGTGATTGCCGTAAGTGGCTCGGTTGGAAAGACAACGACAAAAGATTTTCTAGCATCGTTGCTTGGAGCGCGCTACAGAGTGGTAGCAAGCGTTGGGAGCCAGAATACCCAGCTCACTGTGCCTCTTACCTTACTTCGTGCAAAGCCCCCCTTAGATCTCTTTGTTTTGGAAATGGGGATGACAGCACCTGGACATCTGGCACGCCTTGTCGATATCGCCCCCCCCGATATGGCGCTATTGACAGCTGTTGAGCTTGTCCATGCCGAGGGATTCTCATCGCTTGAGGGGATAGCTCAGGCCAAGGCGGAGCTTCTCTCCCACCCAAAGACGCGCCTTGGAATCATCCCAAGATCGCTTACGCGCTGGGAGGCCATTGGCAAGGCGCCTCATCCTCAAAAGCTCATCTTTGAGCTAGATCGCGCAAGTGGTGGCTCGGATGCGGACTATTCGCTAGAGGGGGAAGGGGAGAGGCTCATCTTTCGGCTTTCGGGCGGTGAAAGGGTGGAGTCGTCCTGGCAGATTCCGGGCGCGCACAACAGGCATAACCTGCTTGCAGCTGTTGCCTGTGCCCATGCAATGGGTGTCAATGGCCAAGAGATTGCAGATTCGATTCCTTCCCTTAAGCTCCCGAGCCAGCGTCTTCAGCCAATTGATGTGCGTGGCATCCATGTAATTGATGACGCCTATAACGCGTGTGAGGTCTCGATGTGCCAGGCACTTGATGTCATGCCGGAGCCAGGTGAAGGAGGGAGGCGCATTGCCCTTTTTGGTGAGATGCGGGAGCTTGGTGGCTTCTCT
>JAKBAF010000289.1:541-2547 GCA_021809305.1 bacterium | reverse complement strand
AGCAGGGGCAAGCTCACAAGGAGAGGATGGCTTTGATCTCACCTTTATGCTCGGCGGCCCCGCCTACTTTGCGATGTGCGCCGCGTTGGATTCCATCAATTCCAACAATATTGTGCAGCAAGACTTCAATAATCTAGAGGTCAATAGCTTCAAGAGCCTTATCAGCGGATGGGATACCTTCGCTGATAAAGATAGGGATATGTACGAGACCGAGGCCAAGTTTAGCTATATTGGCAGTGCTGTCGCAGGGGCTGGAGCTGTAGGGGGCTTAGCTGTTGTCGGCTATGGATTTGGCAAGGGGATGTATGAAGAGGGTAAGCTCAGTGATGCACGCCAGGCGCAGAGCAAATTAGAGTTAGAGAAGACGCCAGCAGATGAGCTCACAAACCTTGGTGATAAGGAGCTAAGTAAGATAAAGACCGCTAAGCCTCAACTCCTTGATGAGGAAGCAAAAACAGAGGAGATTCCGCACGACGAGAAAGACGGAGGAGAAAAAGGGTTAGAGAGAAAGACACCTGATGCCGAGTTAAAGCTAGAAAGGAAGCCCAAAGCCAACAAGGAGGGACTTGAAGGGTCGAAGCGATCGCTATCGCCAGAGGCAAAGGCCAAGGTCGAGCAAGAGATCAAGACCCAAAAGAACGTAGTTAAGGACCTGGAGCGGACATCCAAAAAAGATGCCGATACCCGAGCAGGCCTCGCCCAAGGGCTCAACGGCCTCTCAAGCGCTGCAGGCACAGCGACGCAAGGTATAGGAAAAGCCAACCAGGCTCCTATCACCTATGCAAAGGACATGGCGGATAAGGCCAAGGATACGAGCCGCTCTCTCTATAATACAGAGAGCCAAGCATGGAGTGCTGCCAACCAGATGGCCAAAGAGGCCTCCTCTAATGCCATCCGCGTTGCAAACGAGATCGCCTCGGCAGTACGCGTCTAAAACGCAAAAAGGCCAAAAAAGAGGGCTCATACTGCTACCCAGTATGGGCCCTCTCTCTTCTTTTCCTATAAAGTAAAAACTATTTATCGATCCGGCTCCTGTATGCTATGAAGGAATCGACTCCTTCCTATCGCAGAGTGAGCTCTCCACTCATTTACAGCATCTTAAATATCGGAGGGGTGGAATGTTAAGTTCGCAGAAAGGTGGGAAAAGGTGTAGACGCGGGCCAAAACACTGGGTACACTGTCACCGCTCAAAGAGTAAGTTTTGAGCGGGAGAGTTTAATACCGCAGCGCCCCTTCGAGGGCCGTTTAGCCGCGCACGGCGCTAAAGAGTTGGAAGATCTAAGATAAGGCGACCCATGTTCGTTGACGATTTTGCAAAGCAGCTCAGTCGAGACCTCCGATTCCCCTCTCCTTTAAGCCCAAGCAAGGAGGGAAGCTATAGCTTAAGGGTTGGCAAGGAGCTCTTCATCGCCTTCGACGCACTAGGAGAGGGGGTGGTCTTTTATGCAACGGTCGGCCTCGTACCCGAGGACTTAATTGTGCTAGAGTCCTTCTACCTCACCCTCCTTGTGGCTAACCTCTTTGGTCAGGGGACCGGAAAAGCGTTCCTTGCTTTAAGTAGAAATGGGAGAGAGGTCTTGCTCGCCCTCCCCGCCCCTGAGATCTTGCCCTACTTGCAGTGCCGAGATCTCCTTGAGGAGTTTCTCAACCTAGCAGAGGCATGGGCGGCAGAGCTGAAAGATCCAAAGAAACTACTTGCTAGGCTGGGGTAAGGTCGTATGGACGCAATACTCATTGCTGAGTCAGGAGTTGCCAAGGGGCTGCACCTCTCCTTGAAGGGATTAGGTGATTGGACCATTGGCCGCGACCCAGAGATCGCCTCCTTAGTGGTTGCAGATCCGATGGTTTCACGCAGCCACCTCATCATCCATGCTATGAGCGGGGGCTACGAGGTAGAGAACCTCTCGCAAACCAATCCCACCCTATTAAATGACCAGCCGCTCGCCACTCGAGTGACACTCAATGAGGGCGATCTCCTGCAGATCGGAGAGACCCTCTTTCGTTTC
>JAKBAF010000289.1:0-531 GCA_021809305.1 bacterium | reverse complement strand
GAGGAAGTACCTCTCCCTGAAGAGAAAGCGCTGCCCTACGAGGAGCCCCCCTTCGAGCCCGCCTCTTTCAATGAGACCTTTCCAGAAGATACGGCAAGTCTTGTCGACCTCAGTGTCCAGTCTCGCTATCTCTTGAAGGTCACCTCTGGCCCAAACACCGGAGCTGAGGTCGCTCTCTTGCCAGGCCGCTCCTATTTACTTGGTACAGATCTTGGAAGCTGCGACATCATCTTCAATGACCTCAGCGTCTCAAGGCAGCACGCTCGCCTTGAAGTTGATGAAGAGGAGAGGCTCTACATTGAGGATCTCGGCTCTCGCAATGGGGTGACAGTAGATGGCCGGGTCATTAGCAAAAAAGAGTCGCTCTCGCCCAATAGTTCCGTTGCACTCGGAACGACCCTCTTCTTGATCATCGATCGCGAAGCAGAGCGGGAGACCATCATTACTCCCTCCTATGAGGCGCCACTTGAGGGGCCACAAGCCCCACCCGCAAGCCTCTCTGCCCCACCTATTATGCCACCTCCTGCAACA
>JAKBAF010000288.1 GCA_021809305.1 bacterium | reverse complement strand
GGCCACACTCCCCGTCCACCTCTCTCAGCTGGATAGCGATGGAACTGAATCCCTACAGGCTATCGGCCAGGCATGTGTTAGCGTGAAGTTCGTTGAAGAGCGCCCAGAACCAATACTTCCTAAGGCGATGATCACCATCTCTAACAAGGGGCCGGCGCTCCTAATAGGCGGACGCTCTGGGCTCTACGCTTGGGAAAGGGGAGACGAGGCGTTGCAGCGAATTTCTATCTCGTTAGCTGCGGCCTTCCAGCCAACCTACGTTAATGCAATCAGCCTCTTCAAGACCTCTAAGGGGCCGACTGCTCTTTCAATATGGAAATCGTATGAGGGCAGCCTGGCTACTTTCTCGTTTGCACAATCACCGGTCCCTGTCTCATTATCGATTTCAAAACCCGAAGGGCTATGCATTGTCGAGCAAGATGAGAGCCGTCTCTATTATTGGAGTCCAGGTGCGACTTGTTTTTCCACCTGGAACATAAGCGACCAGTGGAAAAGATTTAATGGCGAGAATACCATCGACCTGCTACATGGCAAGCTCCTTGCAGCTGTTGGCCTAAGGATTGCAGAGAGACCAGGGGTCTTCACTGTTGCTAAAGTGAAGAGGGAGGAACGCGGAATCATCGGCACATTCTGGAGTGCAACCACTAAGACCTTTACTCACAAAATGACCCTCTCTAAAGATGTTTCAGCCAAAGTGATTAGCCTCTCCCCGCTTCCTTTAACGCGTAGCGGCGAGGCTTCACTTGTGGTCCAGCTTGAGGAGGCCGGAGCGTCTCGCCTCCTCTACCTCAACCCACTAGATGACGCACACCAATGCCTCGGTTAACATGAGAAGCGCAAGAGGAGAGAGCCTCTTTGTCCTGGTGGCTACACTCGCCCCCCAGCTCCTTGGCGGCTACCTCTTCCCCTCTCTTCGCCTCGCCTTTCTGGCCCCTCTTATCGCCTACAGGATGCCAAGACAGAGCCTTGTGGGAAGCCTCTGGCTCAGCCTCTTGTGCGGCCTGGTGATCGATCTCCTTGTAGAGAGGCGGTTTGGACTCTTTGCCTTAAGCTACACCTGCGCAACCCTCGCTCTCTACCCCATGAGGCGTCGCTTTATTGTAGATGGGGTGATGACACTCCCCCTGCTAAGCTCTCTCTTCTCTTTTTTGGCTACACTCTTTCAATTAGCACTATTGCGAGCCCTTGATCGACCTGTTGTGATGGGATGGCAGAACCTCTCTGTTGATGTGCTGCTTATGCCGCTCTTTGACGGCCTATTCGCGCTTATCGCAATCTCCCTCCCCTGCTATGCCGCCGTCTTTGCAAAGCGCTTGCAGCGCTCCCGGCAAAGGCGTCGTCGATCTGCGCGTTGAGATCTCTTTTACTTTTGCAGCTTATTTTTCATTCTTCGTATAAGGTGAGACTTAAAGCAAATAGCGAGGGATATATGGCAAAACTGATCGATGGAAAGAAAATTGCCACAGAGATTCAAGAGCGGATCAGCAAGGGAATAACCAGACTAGAAGGGCGCTTGCCGGGTCTTGTGGCCATCTTAGTGGGTGACCACCCAGCCTCTCTTGCGTATGTCTCAAAGAAGAGCGAACAGGCAGAGCTTGTTGGGATTCGGGGAGAGGTCATTCGCCTTCCTGAAACCGTCAGTGAAGAGTCTCTTCTTGGAGAGATTGATCGATTGAATGCCGATCCAGAGATCGATGGCATTCTGGTACAGCTTCCATTGCCCCCTCACATCTCGTCGAAAAAGGTGATCTCTCGAATTGATCCAACAAAGGATGTAGACGGCTTTCATCCCATTAATATGGGCAAGCTACTAATCGGTGAGGGCGATGGTTTTATGCCATGCACCCCTCTTGGCATCAAGGAGCTGCTCCTCCACTCTAAGGTCGACCTCGACGGAGCGCACGTCGTTATTGTCGGGAGGAGTAACATCGTCGGTAAACCCCTTGCCGCGATCTTGATGCAAAAGCATCCTAACTGCAACGCCACCGTCACACTCGCCAACTCCGCAACACGGGATTTGAGCGGCCTTTGCCAAACAGCCGATGTCTTGATTGTTGCTATTGGACAGCCGGAGTTTGTTCGCAAAGAGATGGTGAAGAAGGGGGCTGTCGTCATTGATGTTGGCATCAATCGTGTGGTCGACGAGAGCCGTCCTCGAGGCTCTCGCCTTGTTGGTGATGTCGCCTTTGAGGAGGTGCGCCACAAGGCTTCGATGATCACTCCAGTTCCGGGAGGGGTGGGCCCCATGACTGTGGCCATGCTGCTGCAAAATACTTGGAGCGGATACCTAAGGCGTCAAGCAGCGACACTTGCTGAGTCTGTCTCCTAGAAAGAGAACGATTGTCGATCCAATGCAATTATCCTCTGTCGTGGGCAAATAGAGCCGAAAAGGTTCTGTACTTTAATATTTCTAGAAATGGTCGCATTCCCAGCTGATCACCATTGAAAAAAAAGGGCATTTCCTAGAGACTCAGAGGTGGGCGCCGCTGTTTTAACTCAAGACTTAAACAGGACTTGAGCAGAGAGAGCCTTCTTCGATCACATAAGGAC
>JAKBAF010000287.1 GCA_021809305.1 bacterium | reverse complement strand
TTCCGATCTTGGATTGAATCAACCGCCAATTCCGCCGGGTGAAACATTTGTTTACGAATTTACTCTTCGTCAGAGCGGCACGCATATGTACCATCCTCATTTTGATGAGGTAACCCAGATTGCCATGGGGATGATGGGACTATTTATCATCCACCCAAAAGATCCCTCAGAAGAAGAAAAGGTAGACAGGGACTTTGCAATCATGCTGCATGAATGGGCCATTCCTCCAGGTGCTGCTACTCCAAACCCCATCGTCATGCTTGATTTTAACTACTTCACTTTCAACAGCACCGTCTGGCCTGGAACTGAACCCCTAGTTGTGAGGCTAGGGCAAAAGGTGCGAATTCGGCTCGCAAATTTGAGCATGGATAGCCATCCTATCCATCTGCATGGATATGCCTTTACAGTTGTTGCTCAGGGAGCCATGAGAATGCCTCGGTCGGCTCAGTATAAAGCCGTTACGATCAATGTTCCTGTAGGAGATACAAAAGAGATCGAATTTGTTGCCGATGCTCCAGGTGACTGGGCATTTCATTGTCATAAGACCCACCACGTTATGAATGGTATGGAGCACGACCTGCCGAACGTAATCGGCGTAAATCAAGAGGAGATCGAAGAAAAAATTCGCAAATTGCTTCCAGGGTATATGCCGATGGGAGAGGCCGGGATGGGGGAGATGTTTAACGAACATCACCACATGATGCATGGCCTTCCAAACTATTTAAAGATGGGATCTCCAGGGCAATTTGGGCCCATAGAATTGTCTGGAATGTTTACCGTTCTAAAGGTCAGAGACGGAATTACGAGTTACACCGATCCCGGTTGGTATCACAATCCTCCAGGAACAGTCGCTTCACCTGTGAATGAAGAGAATAAGCCAGAGCTGGAAGCCTCAGCCAGTCTCTAGGGTTCCGTCGGATTTTGGGGCGGGGGCGTATGTTAAAGAAGGAGCTGCCAGTACCAACCTTAGCTCTCGCACCAGCCAGTAAGCAGGGTAAAATTCGGGTGGTAGAGCACTGAAGGTTGGAAGGGAGGGAGGGGAGGGTATTCTTCGACGAGGGAAGGATTTAGGTTCCAGATAGGGTTCATGAAGAGTGTACTTGTATGGAGGTTCGTTGATCGTCACAGTAACGACCGGCTGTTCCAAGTTTTTCCAGCCAAAGACTTCCCTACCATCTTTCCAAAGGTAGGTGTTGCTGTTACTCTTTCTAATAGCTATCGCTCGTGACGAAAGATGCTGCGTGGTGAGCCACAGCCCCTTGAAGGTCTTCCAAACCTCGCCTTCGTGGTCTTTCATGTGAGCACCAAGCAATAAATGGTTTTTATAATCACTATTTGCAAAGCAGCAAGTTTTGTAATCCTCTTCATGCCCAAAGACACGAACAGTAAAGGAGAGGGTTGGTGGCACGCACGAGGCCATATAACGCACAAATGCTTTGATTGCCCTTCCGTGCAGCGCACCCTCGAGAGCCCCCGGCTCTACATCGCTTAGCGTGTCTAGGGGGTCCGAGGGTTTTCGGGTAATTCCAAACCACGGAGCGGGCTTGGGGTCCGAGAATTTATCTATGCTGCCTGCATAAGCGTAATCGATAATAGATAGTGTGATTTTAGCATTGTTGATCTTATTGTCTCTTAGACGATCAAATAGCTTTATCATCATCACAGTCTCTCCAAAGAGCCTACCCGCCGGAAATGAAGCAATAGAGACCTCGCCGAACTCCTTAATTGTTTCGATAGCGGCGTCCACAGCGTGTGCATCAAAGGCAGAGCGTTGCAATGGACGCTTTCGACGATCCATTTCACGATAGGAGCATTCGGCGAGGTTCTTATCCTTCATTTCATTTTCACAGTGCCCTATGTATCTATGCCTGCACTCTCCTTCTGGGACTTTGAATAGCACGGTCTCTTTAAATTGGTTATCATCAATTGCTGAACACAACTCACGAAGGGCCGGGTTGAGGAGAGAAGTCTTGCGGCTACACTCGAATTCCAACCCCATGTAGTACTGTTCCCCCTTAGAAACAAGCGTTAAGGCCCTAGCGCTTACCTTTGAAACCCTATCTGGCATCAGGCTAGCGATCTCTCTCACCTCAATCGAGCCTTGAATCATTTTATGCTCTACTTTTGAAAGTTCCATTGTTGATCACAAGCTCCAAGTCAAAGTGAATTCTTTCGCAAAAGATATCGTAATTGCCTATTTTTATGCATCGCTGTCTAACCTTAGATCTGGCCGGCTCCACCTAAGACTGCTTGCCTCTTTCGCATGGTGGTGCCAGAGTGGTTACAAAAAGAAGGGAGCTCGTTTGACAGATGCATCATTATGGGAAGCTCTACCGATGGTGGCTATTGCTGGTCTTGCTCCAAGTGATGGTTACTCAATCCGCCGCAGACGAGCAAAAGCCTGCGGAGGCGCCATTGGGCTGGGAGACGCCGGCTCTTGTGAGGCACTACCATCACAATGCCATTGTCGAAATCCAATGGGCATGGAGGGCTCTCTCTCACTACCGATTCAGGGGAGATGAGCGAATCTTAGACCTTGGATCGGGTGCTGGGGAAATCTCTGCCCTTC
>JAKBAF010000286.1 GCA_021809305.1 bacterium | reverse complement strand
TGATAAGTGCCTTTACCATAGGTTGTGGGGTCACCGACGATGAGGGCAGATCCATAGTCTTGGAGGGTGCCGGCGACGATCTCGGAGGCGGAGGCGCTCATGCGGCTGACGAGGACGACGAGGGGGCCTTGATAGGCGATGTTGGAGTCGGTGTGACGCAGGTGGTGGATCTTTCCGGCCTCATCTTTGACAGAGGCGACAATGCCTTTAGTGATGAAGAGACCGGTTACAGCGATGGCTTGAGGGAGGAGGCCTCCGGTATTTTCTCTTAGGTCGAGTATGAGGCCTTTTAGTGGGGTCCCGGCTTGTAGGGATTCGATGGCCGATCGCAGGTCGAGGGCTGAGGAGTGGTTCTCATCTTGATAGAAGGAGTGGAGGGCGATAATGCCGATAGAGCCGCCTGAACAGGGTTCGCTTGAGGCTGCGATGCGGGTCTCTTTGAGGACGACCTCACCGCGGATAACGCGGGCATTGATGCACTTTTCCTCACCATTAACATCGCGCAGGAGGGTGAGATCGACGGTGGAGCCCATGGGGCCGCGGATCCGCCCACGAATGTCTAATATATCGTAGCCGATGACGGGCTCGCCGTCGACGGCGATGATGATATCGTTCTCGTTAATGCCACCTTGAAGTGCGGAGGGGCCTCCCTCAACGATTTGGGTGATAACGCAGCCATTGACGCTCTCGCGCATTTGAACGCCGATTCCAAAGAGTCTCCTCTGTAGCTGATCGACAAAGTCGGAGGCCTCCTCTGGCGTGAAGTAGGCGCTTTGCCCATCGAGTGAGGAGACGGTTGCTTTGAGAACATGGGCGAAGAGCATTTTTTCGCGATCACTTCCTCCCTTCTCTCCATTTGTGGCCCCGACGAGGCGGTCCTCATGGCGCATGCGGCGCCTCCTAACCCTTTCTAGTAGAGCGTCAGCTGGCTCCTCGCTGAAATTGTGGGCTATTTCGAGTTGAAGTGCGCGAAAGCGCATGAGTCGCTCCTTGAGGTCTGCTGGGGTGGCCGCGAAGGTGAGCTTTTCAAATTCAGCGGCATCTACGCCGTTTGGGAGGGGGAGGGCAGCTAGCTCCTCTTCGAGGGTGCGGCGCCGTGTGATCGCTTGACTCATCTGAGCAAAGAGGGCGCGATAGGTGGAGTAGTCATCTCGCTCATACCCTTTTAGGGTGCGGAGAAGGAGGTCGGGAGAGGGTCGTAGGTAGGGGCGCACTTCGCCCTCAAGAAGGTAGGTCTTCTGGGGATCGAGTAGCTCGACGAAGTTTTCGAGGGCGCGTGCAATGAGCTGAGTGTCGAGCTTCTTATACGTGGCGTGAGAGCGAAGGACCTCTCGCATGCGGAAGCGGACATCTTGCGGCTTGAGATCGGGGGTGCAGCTTACTGTGGGGACGGCGGCATAGAGTGGAGAGGCGATAAGAAGGATGAGGAGAAGGGAGCGCAGCACCCGGCAAGGCCTGATTGCTTCTATTACTTGACTCATCCATGTACGCATTTTCACCTCTTTTCGCGAAGATTTTGGCTGATTTTGGAATTTTGGAGTCTAACTTGTGACCTCTTTCCTGTCATCCGGATCGAAAAAAATGACTCTTTGAAGATTTTTTATAAGTTGCTCTTAGTCAGCGAGATGAAAATTGGCGGCGCGTTTGGACTCCTCTGTAACCCTCTTTTGGGAGGGGGATTTTTTGGGCGGCCGGAAGAAAAAGTTGACCCAATTCCATTAACTATGACATAATTTAATTCCTTAAACCAACAAAGATCCTTCAGAACTCACTGATCCGTTAGGGCGAAGGCGAAACCGATACCAAGGCGGCGCGATCTCAACTAAGAGCACTCCTATCCTTATCTAAAGGAGAGTGGTGCCTAGAGGAGGGTGAGCAAGGTTAGAGGGTTAAGAAGGGAGAGGTAACAATAATGATCAATACAGGAGGTCAGCTATGCACGAGGAACTAATACAAACAAGAGAAGATGAAGCAGCTCTCGGTGAAAAAGGAGCTGTCTCCATCACTGAAGCGGCTAAGATTAATAAGGTTACACGTCAAGCGATCTATGTCGCTATCAAGCAGAAGAAGCTGAAAGCGAGAAAAGAGACGACTCGATGGGTAATCGATCTTGATGATCTGGACGAGTATCGACGCAACAAGTATTCGCGCTCGAAGTCCATGTTTAACGGTGAGCTGCTCTTTGACAATTGCAAGGGCTACTTTTCGGTTAACCAAGTGGCAAAGATGCTCAATGTGCCAGCACAGAAGATCTACTACGCTACACGCGTTGGGCTTCTTAAGGCATCTCGTCGCGGCGCTGCTTGGGTCATCCACATGGATGATGTGAAGCTCTACCAGGAGAACTACCTCGAAAAGCGCACTGTGCGCCAGCAGGTAGGCTAGATCAAAGGCCCTCCGTGCGAGGGCTCTTTGTTTCTCTTACGACAACACCCTCTACTTTCGGCTTTGATAGCTGGAAATAGGGGGTTTTTTATTGCAAAAATTAGTACTAATGTGTACCGGTTGTCTGCTTTAAGTTAGTAAATTATAAACCTTTCATCCATGCTTCGATTTTTGGCACATAATAAGTTTTA
>JAKBAF010000285.1 GCA_021809305.1 bacterium | reverse complement strand
AGCGCCAAATACAATTCCTTTGGGAATACGGGCCGCACACCCTATTTGCCGGAATATGAGCGGAACCACGCCTACACCTGGCAGCGACTTGCCGCTTGGGTTCTTCTTGTGGGCATTATCCTCCACGTCGTCCAGATGCGATTTCTCGACTACCCTGAAGAGGTCGTCATTGGTGGAACTGAGAGGCTCTACCTTGTTCGCGTTAAAATGGATGAGGGGCTCTATACGGTTGCGGCGCGTCTTGGGGTGGAGCTCTATGATCGCACTGAGGCCGAGTCCATTGTTGCAAGGTATGGCGGGGATGCTCCTGATAAGGAGGTAGAGGGTGAGAGCAAGAAGGGGGTCTTCGACCCAGATCGCTATCTGGCGCTCGAAGCTGCAGAGCGATCTGCAGCAGAGCACCGTTTTGCTCTTGCGCTGGAGCGCAAACTGCCAAAACCGAATCAAGTGGTGGTGGCAACATCTGAGTTTGGCAAGGCATCACTCCTTGTTGTTCGCAATACGTTTAAGGATCCTTGGATGATCCTTTTTTACACTCTCTTTGTTCTGGCCGCTGTCTACCACGGCTTTCGCGGACTCTGGTCCTTTCTTATTGTTTGGGGAGTGGCCATCACTTGGCGCTCTCAGAGGGTTGTATCAAAGATTGCTGTGGGTGCCATGGTAGTGCTTGGTGGCCTTGGCCTTTCAGCTGTCTGGCTCACCTATTGGGTCAATTTACGCAATTAGTAAGGAGAGCCATGCCACAGGAAAAGAGAAGGGGCCAGGTTGTGGTTGTGGGCGGGGGGCTTGCCGGTCTTAGCGCAACCCTCAAACTGGCAGAGCAAGGCTATCTTGTAAAACTTGTCTCCGTGACAAAGGTTAAGCGCTCCCATTCTGTCTGCGCGCAAGGCGGCATTAATGCCGCTATGAATACAGCAGGTGAGGGGGACTCCCCATACCTTCACGCCTATGAAACGATCAAGGGAGGAGACTTTCTTGCCGACCAGCCCGCCGTTTTAGAGATGTGTCTTGCTGCACCGAAAATTATCCACATGCTCGATCGCTTCGGTTGCCCCTTTAATCGTACAGGTGAGGGAAACCTCGATTTTCGAGGTTTTGGGGGCACGCTCTACAAGAGAACCGCCTTTTGCGGTGGAAGCACGGGTCAGCAGCTTCTCTACTCCCTCGATGAGCAGGTGCGTCGCTATGAGGTGGCAGGGCTTGTTGAAAAGCATGAGCATGTCGAATTTATGCGCCTTGTTCTTGATGGGGAGGGGAGAGCTCGCGGTGTCATCGTCCAGGACCACTTTAACCTCAAACTCTTTCCCTTAAAAGGCGATGCGGTTGTTGTGGCCTCCGGGGGGCCTGGGCTCATCTTCAAGCCATCGACCAACTCCACCTTTTGCACAGGGGCCGCTAATGGTCGCCTCTATCTTCAGGGGATGGAGTATGCCAATGGCGAGTTCATCCAAGTCCATCCCACCTCTATCTTAGGTGAGGATAAGGCTCGCCTCATCTCGGAATCTGTCCGTGGGGAGGGGGGGCGGATGTGGGTCTATGGAGATGCTTCTAAATCGATTGAGACGCCATCCGGGGGCCGGATTCCGTGTGGAAGGACAGGTGAGCCGTGGTACTTTTTAGAAGAGCTCTACCCCTCTTACGGCAATCTAGTCCCACGCGATATTGGCGCTCGGGTGGTCATGCAGGTCTGTGCCCTTGGCCTTGGCATAGATGGCAAAAACCAGGCCTATCTCGATATCACCCATCTACCACCTAAGACGCAGCGCAAGCTCGAGTCAGTCCTTGATATCTACCGCACCTTTGTCGGAGAGGACCCCATCAAGGTCCCCATGCGCGTCTTTCCCGCGGTCCACTATTCGATGGGAGGGGCGTGGGTCGATTGGCCGGCAGCTGACGACCCTAAGAGAGGGGAGCGCTTCCGCCAGATGACCAATATTCCCGGCCTCTTCAATGTCGGCGAGTCGGACTTTGCCTACCATGGCGCCAATCGCCTTGGCGCTAACTCTCTTATGTCGTGCATATTTGGGGGGCTTGTCGTAGGTGTTGAGGTTCCGAGTTATATCGCGCATCTCTCATCGCCTTGTAATGAATGCCCTGAGGCTATCTATGATGAAGCGACGACCCTCGAGGAGGCTTTTAAGGAGGATCTCATGCGACGAGAGGGCAAGGAGAATGCCTATCTTCTGCTCGATGAGCTGGCAGCTCTCATGGTGCGCAATGTCACTGTCTGGCGGGTAAATTCTGAGCTTCGCAAGACAATGGGGAGCATTAAAGAGATTCGCGAGCGTTACAAAAACATCTCGCTTGACGACCGAGGTCGCTTCGCCAACCAGGGCTATCTCTTTGCAAGTCAGTTTAAGGCGATGCTCGAGCTTGCCCTTCTCATCACGAAGGGTGCCCTCTTGCGCGATGAGTCTCGAGGCTCGCACTTCAAACAGGAGTTCCCGGAGCGAGATGATAAGAACTGGCTCAAAACAACAATTGCGACCTATCATGCCTCACCAGTTGCGCTGTCTCTCGGTGCGTCTGTGTTCGGCCGAGTGTCTTGGGAGGCGAGTGGGGTGGTCTATACGAATGGAAGAACAGGCGAGG
>JAKBAF010000284.1 GCA_021809305.1 bacterium | reverse complement strand
ATCTTTGTATAGCCCTCTTCAAAAAGGGGTCTTAAGGGGCGGTCGATAAGTCTCGAGACAAGGGTCTCACGCTCATTTGGGCGACCCTCTCGCTTGATATAGCCGCTGAGGGTCTTGCCAGCAGCTGAGAACTTCTCTTGGTGGTGAACCTGTAGGGGAAGAAAGTCGAGGCCTTCACTATCCCTTGGGGCGCAGCAGGCGGTAGCAAAGACGATGGTTTCGTCTTGAGAGACGAAGACGGCTCCATTTGCTTGCCTTGCGATCTTTCCCGTTTCGAAATTGAGGTCCCGGTTGCCCACTCGAATAGTGATGCGGCTATGGCCGTCGGTCATCTTGCTCTTCCTCCGTGTCCAAGTCTTGGACTTTTTTCGTAATCGATTATCTTTAAAGCGCTTAAGCAAAAGGAAGGAATAGAAGAGAAGAGGACCACCCAAGGATCGTTCAGAGAATCACTCAGTTGAGGATCGGCGGATCGACGAAGAATTTGATGGGGGTATGGATAAAGGATATGCGCTCTCGGTCTCTATTCTATCTCAGTGCAAAGGCCTATACTATCGGTGAGATCCTCCCTATGAGGGAGGCAAAGGGGCGACAACTGCCCCAACGTACCCTATTTTCTCAAGCTCAACCGGGCGATGAGCGACTGATAGCGCTCGGTATCGGTTGAATTGAGATAGTCGAGCAGCTTGCGTCTCTGGCCAACAAGTTTAAGCAAAGAGAGTCTAGCGCTGTGGTCTTTAGGAAAGAGCTTGAGGTGCTCTGTGAGCTCGGCTATCCGCTCTGTGAGAATGGCAATTTGGACGTCAGCAGAACCGGTATCTTTCTCGTGCAGCTGAAATTTCTTCGTGATCTCTTCTTTCGTTCCTTTATCCAGCGACATGCACTAACTCCCACATTTTTTTGACTGCCTTAGCTCTTCCCCCTCTAATTCGTCGACGGCATGAAGCACTAAACAAGGGTCTCTTGCCTGGGCGAAAGAGTGATCGCGCCCTCGACTTCAATACTCTTGCTCACTACGACGACTGGGGGATACCGAACCTGAACAGTCACATGTTTTTACGGTAATCAGAATAACAGGGCTTACCTAATGCCATATGGGCACATTTTAGCATATCCGCGCCTCTCTTGTCAATGATTCAAGCTTAAGGTAGCCTCGCTTTTCTTCCGGAGAGAGCCTGGGTAGGAGATGATTTTTCTAAGTGATGAAGAGTATATGCGCGAGGCGCTTAAAGAAGCGATGGCGGCAGCGGCTGTGGGAGAGGTGCCAATTGGTGCTGTTCTCGTCTTAAATGGCGAGATAATCGCCAGGGCGCGCAATGAGATTGAGGCGAGCCCGACGGCGAGCTCTCCTGCCGAGATGTTCGCGTGCGAGCTTGGATCGGTCCGCTTGGCCAATTGGCGTCTTCTTGGAGCCACGCTCTATTCTACCTTGGAGCCGTGCCCGATGTGCGCAGGTGCGATGCTGCAGTTTCGGATTGCCCGACTTGTCTATGGCGCACCCGATCTTCGATTTGGCGCGGCCGGATCGCTATTTGACCTCTTCGCCCTTCCACACCCGACCCACTCCCTTGAGGTGAAGGGTGGGGTGCTAGCAGAGCCTGCAGCTGAATTAATGCGCGACTTCTTTCGATCGCGCCGAAAAGAACCCCGGAGGAGAGAGTGAGCCTGCAGTTAAGGGATGAGATCGAAGCGCTCTTTGGTGAGCTCTGCTCTCTGCAGGAGAAGCGGCTTTTAGCTTTTGCAAGGCGCCTTCTTCCGCGCATTACATCCGATGACCTCATGCAGCCGAACGACTAT
The DNA here is from genome assembly GCA_021809305.1 of bacterium. Classification (GTDB taxonomy): domain Bacteria; phylum Chlamydiota; class Chlamydiia; order Chlamydiales; family JAFEGQ01; genus JAKBAF01. The sequence goes on along the minus strand of JAKBAF010000284.1, from coordinate 799 downwards.
CCAGAGCTTGAGAACCATCCGGTTTTTCGGTATGAGGAGGGGGTTTTAGAGGGATTAAGGAGCGCTCGAATGGCCCTTCTAGCCTCTTTGTGCTACTCTCCTTAAGTCCTAACCTCGGCGCTGCCGTCTTGCGATCAGCCAAAGGCGTAGCCGCTCGCGCCAGGTAAGCGCGCTCCGGCCGACCTTTGCGATCTTCTCAAGTGCGGCATCAAGGAAGGCTTCATCGGTGATGTCATAGATGCCGCTCCCTCGCTTTCTCGCAAAGAGCCCTCCTACCATGCTCTCATAGATACGGCGCGACCGCACCCCAAAGCGCAAAAAGGGCTCTTCAAAGAGGTGAAGTTTTGGGAAGGGGCCGTGGAGGTTCCAGGCGATGAGTCCGTAGAAGTAGCCAGTTGCTCCTCCTCCTAGGTTTGCAACTGCTTCAATATAGTTGCGCTCTCCTAGGAGAACGAGGATATTTAAGAGAAGGAGCGAGGAGATCATCCAGCGCATCTTCATTGGAATTGTCAATAAGAGAAGAAAGCGTGTCTCTGGGTAGAGCATCATCCAGGCGACAAGGAGGGCAAAGAGAGGGGCTGATCTTCCAGCAAGTACCCCCCCCCCCCCCCCCTGGCCCCCCCCCCTCCCCCCCCACACAAAAACGGCAAAACCGGCGCCCGAAAAGGGTGGTAGGGGAAAGAGGGGAAAAAAAAGATAGAGACCTCTCCTCTGACAGCCATTGGATTGACAGTGTAAAGAGTGCCTTCAATTGCAATTGGATTGCCTAATCGACCATTACAGGGACTGTGGAATCGAT
>JAKBAF010000283.1 GCA_021809305.1 bacterium | reverse complement strand
CCATGTGATTGATGACGCCTATAACGCGTGTGAGGTCTCGATGTGCCAGGCACTTGATGTCATGCCGGAGCCAGGTGAAGGAGGGAGGCGCATTGCCCTTTTTGGTGAGATGCGGGAGCTTGGTGGCTTCTCTGATGAGTGTCACACCCGCGTTGCTGCCTATGCGTTGGATCGGCTCGACCTGCTGCTCTGTGTTGGAGTGCTGACACGTCCTATGCTCTCTCATTGGCGTCTTGCAGGAAGGTATGCTCTCTGGTTTCCGGGCCTTGCGGAAGCAGGTCCTGCTCTTCGAGCCATTGCGCGCCCAGGTGATGTTGTGCTTATAAAGGGGGCGCGTGCCCTCGCTTGTGAAAAACTTATTGCAATGCTGTTGTAGCGAACCGTGATCTTTTTTCTTCTCTCCTATATTCAGAGCCTCTTCAACCACAAGCTTCCTGCTGTCTTCACCTATTCGTCGACGCGGATGGCGCTTGCCTCGATCACCTCGCTCTTGCTCTGTATCTTTATCGGACCGTGGTTTATCCGCAGGCTCAATGCCTTAAGGATCGGTCAGCCGATACGCAAAGAGGAGTGTCCTCCACTTGGCGAGCTGCACAAGGCCAAGGAGGGGACGCCAACGATGGGCGGAGTGCTCATCTTAGGATCTATGCTGGTCTCGATGCTACTTTGGATGGACCTGACCCACGCCTTCACCCTCATCCTCTTCCTAACCACCCTCTCTCTTGGGATCGTGGGAGGGGCTGATGACTATCTCAAGTTAAGAGGTAGAAGTTCTCGCGGCCTTCCTGGGCGCACAAAGTTACTTGCGCAGACGCTCGTTGCTCTACTCCTTGTCCTCTATCTTCTGTCGCCAAGGGTTGCCGAATCGCTCCATTTTGGAGAGTTCTTTGCGCCACCTGTTGCAAGAGATCCAGGAGCCGGCGCCGCTCTTACCCTTTCCCTAAAGGAGTATGCCACCCGCCTCTATATGCCGTTTTTCAAGGATCCTCTTCTCTCCTTTCAGGGAGGACTCCTGCTCCTCTTTCCGCTCTTTACCTCGTTTGTGGTTGTAGGAACCTCAAATGCGGTCAACTTAAGCGATGGGCTCGATGGTCTAGCTGTGGGCCTGTTAATTCTTGTGGCCTCAACCCTCTCAGGGGTTGCCTTCCTCTCGAACAACAGCGATCTCGCTGGCTACTTGAATATCCTCTACATCGATGGAGCAGGGGAGATCGCGGTCTATCTTGCAGCCCTTGTTGGGGCGTGCCTTGGCTTTCTCTGGTACAATGGCCATCCTGCGGAACTCTTTATGGGTGATACAGGCTCGATTGCGCTTGGAGGTATTATTGGGGTTTCGGCTATTCTGCTCGGTCGCGAGCTTCTGCTCGCTCTTATTGGAGGCGTCTTTGTTGCAGAGGCACTCTCCGTTATCCTTCAGGTGGGCAGTTTCCGACTGCGGGGCGGGCGGCGGATATTTTTGTGTACACCCCTGCACCACCACTTTGAGTACAAAGGGTGGCCTGAGATGAAGGTGGTAGTGAGGTTTTGGATCGTAGGGCTGCTTCTTGCAATTGTTGGCATTGCAACGCTGAAGTTTCAGTAGGGACCTAACGGAATGGAAAAGAGATCGCTTATTTTAGGGTTAGGTTTAAGTGGCCGGAGCGCAGCCGAGCTCCTCTTAGGGAAAGGTGAGGAGGTTTTGGGTTTTGATGACAACCTTGATACCCTGAAAGGCTCGCTTGAGCCGCTTGTTGCAAAGGGGCTGAAGCTGATCGCGAGCCCTTCCATGCTGCCGGCCATGCTGCCGGGCTTTACTGAGCTCGTGGTCTCGCCGGGGGTGAAGCCCTCCCATCCGATCTACAGCCGGGCGATCGAGGAGGGGTGCAGCGTCATTGGGGAGGTAGAGCTTGCAGCGCGCTATTGTACGGGTAGAATTAGAGCGATTGGGATCACAGGAACAAATGGCAAGACGACAACGACCTACCTTCTCACCCATGTCCTAAATGCCTCAGGTTTTGTGGCAAGGGCGGTTGGAAACTGCGGGGTACCTTTGACCTCACAGCTCATGGATATGCCAGATGGCTCGATTGCTGTTGTTGAGCTCAGCTCATTTCAGCTCGAGAGGCTTGAGACCCCCTTTTTGGAGGCGGCCGCTCTTCTAAATATCACCCCAGACCATCTCGATCGCTACCCATCGGTTGAGGCGTATGCGAGAGCTAAGGCGCGCATTCGAGTTGCATTACAACCGGGCGCACCGCTGTTTGTTAACCAGCAGGTTGCAATCCAGTACTCATCTCTTTTTGAGAGAGCAAGAGAGATAACATTTGGGGAGAGCCGAGAGGCTGATCTTTCAATTAGCGAAAGAGTGGTAATGCGCTTTGGCGCAGTTGAATACAACTCCGTTTCGGATTATAGAAGAGTAGGGAGTGATACACTTATTGCCGCCTATGGTCTTGCCACGGGGCTTGGGGTGGCGCCAGAAGCTTTTTGGGCCTCCCTTGCGACCTTTGAGAGGCCTGCGCACCGAATGGAGGTCGTAGCTAACCGAGGGGGTGTAACTTATATCAACGATAGCAAGGGAACCAATGCCGCCTCTGTTGTTCACGCCGTTCAGTTATTAGAG
>JAKBAF010000282.1 GCA_021809305.1 bacterium | reverse complement strand
TCGCCATCGCGGTACTCGGCGATCGCCTCCGCGACGCCCTCGACCCCAAGTCGTTTTAGGCAAGGGGGCGCTGCCCCCTTGCAACCCCCGCCAGGGGAATAGATTCCCCTGGACCTCCATTCGTTTGTCTTCAGCCTGTGAGTTTACAAAGCAGATGTCATGGTCGAAGAAAACATAATGGGAGTCGAGAGGGCCAATGGCCCTCTCGTGGGGGTTTGGGGGCGAAGTCCCCCAAGTATTTTATGCTAAGCAGGAACCGGGGCCTTAGCGAAGCACTTGGAATGTTAGATGGCGCCCTTGGCGTAGCGATCGGGCCAGTCGAAGAACAAGACGAGGAGTGCGGCCACACAGGATATAGCCCCAACCACATAGAGGGCAGGATCAAAATTTGTGCCCTTCCCAATTAGCCATCCGGTAAGAAGAGGGGAGAGTATACCAGCTACTGAAAAGAAGAAGGCCATAAGCCCCTCAGCTGTTGCCGCCTTTGTCTCAAAGAGGTCGATATTGATGGCAAAGATTGGACTGTTTGTAAAAAAGATGCAGCCAAGACCAAGTGAGATAAAGAGGAGATCGTGCCTAAGCGAGTGGAAAAACGGGACAGATGCAAAGCAGAGCGCTGAGGCTAAAAGACCACCTGCAATGATGAAGCTCCTTGATCTTCGGAGTGAGCCGCTCTTTCTGGCGATCAAATCAGAGAAGTAACCCCCTGCCATTACCATGATCGCACTGATGATCCAAGGGAGGGTGACAATCCATCCCGTCCGAGCGATCGTGGTATCATGGGTCTTTTCGAAGTAACCAGGCAGCCAGATTAGGGCAAAGAAGACGGTATAGCCTAGGGCAAAGAAGGCAAATGAGGTTGTTAAGAAGGCGGGATTTGATAGTATTTCCTTCCATTCAGCCCTTCGGCGCAGAGCTGGCGCGTCGCTTGAGGCAATAGATAGAGCCTCCTTGGAATCTCTCACGCTCTCTCTAACCTCTCTTGGCAAGCGGAGCATGGGCTCCGAGACACGGTGGAGGGTGAGGGCCCAAAGGAGAGCCCAGATCAATCCAAAGCCTCCTAATATAGTGAACATCCAGCGCCAACTTGTCTCCACTATCAGAAATGAGGTCAGGGGGGCGCCTATGATAGAGGCGACAGGAACGCCCATAAGCCCAAAGGCGATCGCTTTTGTCCTGTGAGCTGGAGCCAGCCACGTTGCGACCGCGCGGACAAGTGTTGGGAAGTGGCTACCCTCTGCCAGGCCAAGGACCACCCTTAAGATGAAAAGAGAGGTGAACCCCTGCGCCTGTCCCATGGCAATGATGGCTAAAGACCAGGCGATGGCGCTTAGGGTCCACATCCTCTTTGTGCCATAGCGATCGACAAGTATTCCGCCAATCACTGTCATAACGATGTAGCCAATTCCAAAGGCTGAACCAATGAGTCCGAACTGCATATTGCTGATATGCAGATCCCTCTGTATCGGAAGAATGGCAAAGGCGATAGCACTTCTATCGAGGTAGTTGATGATCGTAATGGTGATGATGAGCAGGAGTACCTTCCACTGGAAGAGAGGAGAGCTCGAAAAGGGGAGAATTGGTTCCACATCTCCACCATTCATCTTCTTACTATAAGCCACTTAATGGACCCTCCTTGCCTACGCTCTACATGCCATAGGTAGGACTTATTGGGGTACTTCTGCTAATTGTAACTCTATTGAGATGTTAAAATTTAAATTGAGCTTTCTTTGATCGACCGATAAGGTAGGAGAAAAGTGGTGAATTCCCTCGGGCGTTCTGCGCCCTGTCCGCTCCAAATCGATGTGGGAGAAATGATGTCAAAATACAACAAACGAGGGGTCTTGGCGCTCGCAACAGGTTGCATGATCTTAGCAAGCCTAGACTGCATGGCGATAAGGCCCCGGGAAGACAGAGAGATGTATCATGACAACAGAGGCCGGTCTACTGCAGGTGATCCTAGCCATGAGCAGCGAGATCTTGATGCAGAGAAGGAGAGGCGTCGCTTGGAAGAAGAGAAGGAGCGTCGCTTGGAGTGGGAGAGACGCGACTTAAAGAGACGCGAGCAGTTAGATTACTGTCTACTTGGAAGTGACCGATGACAAGGGGGGCATCGCGTTGCACGCAATTATTGCTTGATAGGCTTAAGCTGCCATTCCTTTGCGAATATTTTCCACAACTACACGAATTCTACCTCATTTTTGCAAAAATGAGGTAGAAGCTGCTCAGTACTAGTACCTTCAGCCCAATTTTTAAAATCGAGCCGAGATGATGAACCCCTTCCCGTTCCTCAAATTTGTTGTTATTTTTCCAGCAAATACCAGTCTAGTTCGGTATTATCTACTTTGACCTCAACGAATTCTCTGCCTCACGAGCTTCTGGTGTTATTCACTTTATCCCTACATAGGATCTCTTGGGAACTTTCTAGAGCAGTACTGTTGCTTCTTGAATGCTCAATAATTTTTTTTCATCAAGGCGTAGTCGTTTGAATATATTTCAAAATAGGAGGTATCAAATGCTCTTATTTCTATTAGAGCGCTGCCAATGCCACGAAAAGGCTCATCCTCGGTAGAGGCAAAAGGAGGAAGCAAGCACACTTGCTGACGAAGG
>JAKBAF010000281.1 GCA_021809305.1 bacterium | reverse complement strand
GTCATTCTGGATGCATAGTGTTGCACACAACTATTGCTTGATAGACATCTCATATGATGTTTTCTTGCTTATTAAAGCGTAAGCAGCTGATTGAGAAGATGATGGATGAGAGGAGCAGGAAATGAGCCAACTTCCAGCATGCATTAAAACAAGGCCCCACGAGGCTCATTCGATAGAGTCTTAAATCGCGGAAACGATACAGTTTCCTTTAAGCTGACGGCATTGGGCTATCCACGATCATCGCTTCCGCGATTTAGGAGACGTTTTGCAGCGTCTTTGTGTTGGCCTCATGGCCCTGCCGGGAAGCTGGGGGCTCCTCCCGCGGTTCTAGGGTCGAGGAGGCCTTGGCGGGGTGTTGGGGTGGAGCTCCTGCAGTGCCAAGCTGCCACTGCCTTGCGAACTCGGGGCAGACCTCGAGGAGGTGGCTGCGCGAGCCAGAGGCTAGGAGGCGGCCCTCTTGGAGATAGAGGATGTTATCGGCATCCTCGATTGTGGAGAGGCGGTGGGCGATGATGATCTGAGTGAGGGAGCCACGAAGCTCCTGGAGTGCTTGCTTGATGTGGAGCTCGCTAACGGCATCGAGCGCTGAGGTGGCTTCATCGAGTATGAGTATGGGCGAGCCGCGAACGAGCGCTCTTGCAATCGCAAGCCTCTGCTGCTGGCCACCTGAGAGGTTCTTTGCACACTCGGCAAGGGGGGTATCGTAGCCAAGAGGGAGGTGTTGAATAAACTCATCGGCGTGGGCGCGGATCGCCGCCTCGATGACCTGCTCTCTTGAGACCTTCGCACCGAAGGCGATGTTATCAGCAATGGTGTCCTGAAAAAAGAAAGGGTGTTGGGGGACAAAGGCGATCTGCTCTCGAAGGGATTGCTGAGTGTACTGATTGAGAGGCCTACCATCAATTAAGATTTGACCACTTTGCGGGTCGTAGAGGCGTGGAAGGAGGTGGACAAGTGTTGTCTTACCAGCGCCAGTTGGCCCAACGAGGGCGCACATCTCACCCTTTCGGATAGTAAAGGTCAGATCCTGGAGAACCGGCTGGCTATCATAGGTAAAAGAGACCCCATCAAAGACAATATCGCGAGAGAAGGTGACAAGAGGGCTCGCCTCCTTGGCATCCTGAATATGCGAGGTAAGCTTGAGGACCTCATCCATCCGCTCAGCAGCGGCAACACCGCGTTGGATGTTGAGATTCTCATCTGTCAAGCGCTTGATGGGCTCATAGGCGAGGTAGATAAGCCCGCAGAAGACGAGCACCTCTCCCGCAGAGAGCCTCGCGACATAGATGCCAAATAGGATAATGCTAGCTAGCATCAGGCTTGAGGCCATGTGCAGGACAGGGCGAGCGAGGTAGGCATACCGGGCGCTCTTGGCCTCAAGGTTTGCGGTCTCTTGGTTGCGGGTGCGGAATTTGCCAAGGGAGAGCTCCTCTTGCGCAAAGAGTTTAACCGTTTGGATGCCTGAGAGGGATTCGACAAGAACCGAAGAGAGCTCTTCGTGGTTGCGCAGGAGCTTTCGTGAAGTTCGCTTAACACGCTTTGCAAAAAAGACAACGGGCAAGATCACAATCGGGAAGAGAATGAAGACAAAGCAGGCGAGCTTCGTGGAGACGACAAGACAGAGCGCGAGAGAGGTAATTACAGAGATAGGCGTCTGAATATAGGCCGTAAGGGCGGAATAGACAGCGAGTGCGATCTGGTAGGCGTCTTGCTGAACACGAGAGGAGAGGCTACCTACATTGTAGGTCTGATAAAAAGAGAGCGGCAGGGTGTGGATATGTTCAAAATAGCGTTGGCGCAGATCACGGCTGACCTTGATCATGACAAGCTGCTTGGTGTACTGGGAGCCGAAAAGAGAGAGCCCTTTAAGAAGAGCAACAATGACGAGCATTCCAGCAAGGAGTACGAGGTTCCGAGAGAGGTTAGCTTTAGCAGCGACATAGGCAAGAGCGGAGGCTAAAGGATTTCTATCTCGCTTTTTGGCCATGTAGCGGCTCGTATCATCGAGTGTAATGCTCCCCTTGCCCTCAGTATCAATCTCGCTCCAGCGCTCCTCTACTTGCTTGAAGGAGATCGCGCGATCATTGTGCTCACCTGCCGAGAAGAGGGAGAAGAAATTTGGCCCCGAACCCGTGAGGACCCCAACGGCGAGCATCTCCATTTGAGAGGAGAAGGTGACAACAAGCATAAAGAGAAAGGTTGCGCTAAGAAGGGCAAAGCGCCTTCCGTACCGAAAGGCGACGCGAATCAGATGGAACATGTAATACCGAGTTACTCTTTGTGAGAGCCAAGTTTTCGAAAGCGATAGTATCTGGCGCTAAGGAGCTCATTTGTGGGCATCCCCTTCAGCCTATGCCAGCTGCCGAGAATGAATTCTCTGACCTGGTCCGCAGCAAATTTGGGATCGTGATGGGCACCCCCGAGAGGCTCCTTAATGATCGTATCGATGACCTGATAGTCGAGAAGATTCTCTGAATTTAATTTGAGAGCCGAGGCGGCCTCTCCTTTTTTTGAGGCGTCCTTCCAGAGAATTGAGGCGCACCCTTCCGGAGAGATCACCGAATAGTAGCCATGCTCCATCATCCCGACAAGATCACCAACAGCTAAGGCGAGCGCACCGCC
>JAKBAF010000280.1 GCA_021809305.1 bacterium | reverse complement strand
CTACCCCTTCTTAACCGCAAAGAAGGTTCTTTATGTCGCAAATGTGGGTGAGGCCGATCTCCCCTCCATGGAGAATCGCTACGTTGCCGCTCTTCGCGATTACGCGGTAAAAGAGGGAAACACGATCCTTCCCTTGTGCGCGGCACTTGAAGCGGAACTCTCACAATTCGAGGGCGCTGAGCAGCAAGAGCTCCTTCTAAGCTTAGGTCTTAAGGAGACCGGCCTAAACCGGCTCACTCGCGCAGCCTTTGAGCTCCTTGGCCTCATCACCTTTCTGACAACGGGCGATATTGAAACTAGAGCCTGGACCATTCATAGAGTGGCCAAAGCTCCAGAGGCCGCTGGCAAAATCCACACCGATATCGAAAAGGGTTTTATTCGCGCTGAGGTTGTCGCCTACGACGATATGATTCGCTACCAAGGTCGCGTTGGGGCCCGCGAGGCGGGACGCGCCAGATCTGAGGGTAAGGAGTATATCGTTCAAGATGGCGATGTCGTCTTGTTCCTACACAGCTAAATGGAGAAGACCGCTTGAGCGATGACCACCTTTTTGTATCCTGTGTTCGCGGACTAGAGCCCCTCCTTGCAGAGGAGCTTGCGGAGCTCGGGGTTCCAGATGCTCGAGAGGGGTTTTGTGGCGTCTATGTGAGCGGCAATAGCCATGAGCTCATCTATCGGCTCAACTACGGCTCAAGGCTCGCAAGCCGCATCCTCCTCCCTCTTGTCGCCTTTGGCTGCCATAATCGTGAGACTCTCTATAAGGCAGCCCTTCGGGTCGATTGGAATTCGGTCATCCCGCAGGGAAGAACCTTTGCAATCGATGCCAACGTCAGCCATGAGAAGCTAAGACACAGCCTCTTTGCCGCCCAGGTCGTCAAGGATGCCATCTGCGATCAGTTGCGCGAAAAGCGGGGAGAGAGACCCTCTGTCCAGGTGCGAGATCCAGATGTGCAACTGAACCTCTTTGTCCACGATGCTAAGGGGGTTATCAGCCTTGACACCTCTGGGGCGCCACTCCACCGTCGAGGATACCGGGCCCGCAATGTGGCGGCGCCTTTGCAGGAGACACTCGGTGCAGCAGTTCTTAGGCTTGCTGGCTTTCGCCCTGAGATGTCGCTCTGCGATCCATGCGCTGGAGGTGGGACATTTTTGAGTGAGGCCTACCTTATGGCCACACGAACACCCCCCGCTTTTTTCAGGCGCCGCTTTGGCTTCGAGGAGATGGCGGGCTTTGATCGGGCGAGTTGGGAGATGGTGCGCCGTGTAGCAGATGATGGCAGGGTAGCCAAAAGTGAGGCGCGCCTTGTTGGGTGCGAGGTGCTACGAGAGGTCTACTCCATCTGTACAGAGAATTTAACAGGCTGTGGGGCGAGAGGGGTGAAGGTGATGTGCGCCGACTTCCGCAGAGCGGACCTTCCGCGCTTTGATCGCATTGTGACAAACCCACCACACGGGCTGCGTTTGAAGGGGGAGGAGGAGCTCTATCCACAAATTGGCGATTTCATCCGCGATCATTTAAATGCCGATGGTGAGGCGTGGCTTGTCATTGGGGAAGAGGGGCGGCCCGAGGCGTTTGGCCTTAAGGTAGTGTCGACCCGAAGGGTCTCAAATGGCGGGCAGCGCTGCCAGATTGTTCGCTTAAGTAGGGCGAGATGAGCCAGGCGACAGGTGATCAACCGGTAACAAGCACTGACTGGCTCGTTCTAAAGTACAAGTTCGCCGAGGTTGAATCAGCGAAGGGGGCTGCCTCCCTTTGGCGTGGCAGGATGCGGATAGCAGGGGGACTTGCTGCTATTGCAACAGTTGGGTCTGGTGCGCTTTTGATGGTGGGGCTCCGGATGAGAAGAGGTCGCCTTGTAGCTCTCGCCTTTAGGGGAGAGGCTGCGACAGCTTTTGGCTTTGGAGCAGTTGCTTTTTGGACAAACCACCTCCAAGCGCGCATTGAAGTGAGCGCAAAAGAGATCGAAGAGAAGGCCCGAGAGCTTAAAAGCCGGATGGATAGCCAGCCTAACCAGACCTCCGGCATTGATGGGCGGCGAGAGTTCTTCAAAGAGCTTAGAGTGCGGCTTCCCATCGATCTACCGCGACTCTTTAAACACTGCACCTCCAAAGAAGTTAAGGGCATTGAGGCGGTTATCAATGCGCGAGTTGGCGATCTTGACCTTCGGCGCAGGCAGGTGCGTCGCAAGACAATTACCGGGTCTCTCCTTGCTGCCTTGGGAGGCGTTGCTGCTCTGCGCGTAATGCTCTCTATCTATCAGGGCAAGAGCTTATCACTTGTACTACCTACTGGCTTCACAACATTCTTTCTATCAGCGATTGGGGCGAGCGTTATTTTCGCTGAGGGGGCAGAGGAGAAGAGGCAAGCTAAAGAGTGCAAGATCTTAATACGAAAGACCGCAGCGCTTAATGGAAAGTGTCGGAGGGCCAACTCTCAAGAGCTCAAGAAGGTGATCCTTAGCAAGGACAAAATGGGGGAGGTCGCCTCTTTCTCCAAAGTTAAGAAGCTCGACCTAGAGGCACCACCAATACCTGGATCCCATGGTCAGATTGGGGTCCATATAGCCCAGCCAGCCCCGCCGCTACAGGAGCTTGTTACCTTGCGCAATCTGCGCTACCTTAAAA
>JAKBAF010000279.1 GCA_021809305.1 bacterium | reverse complement strand
GTTGGAGGTAGAGATTTTTGCTGATCGAGTATCGATTTAAGTAGATCAGAGGAGAGATTTAAGGGATGAGTCCCAGTATAGGATAGTGAGAATCTTTGAAGGGCTAGCAATCCATCAAGCGTTGGGAGGAGATAGCCATTAAAGAGCTCTCTCGATCGCGCGTGCATCGAATCTAGAGCCTCAACAAACTTTAAGAGCTCAGCTGTTGCGGCGCTATACTGATCAATGCCCCTTCGTTTAGAATTTTCTCGGTAGTTTAAGATATAATTAGATCTTTCAAATTGAGCAACAAGCCCATCGAGTGATGCGAGGATAGGCTTTAGCTCTCCTAGAAGGTGCGGAGAGCGTTGCTCTGCATCGAATAGAATATCGAAGTAGTGAGCCATGTCTTGGTGTCGAAGCTCTCCCTGATCAAGGGCTTGTGGGTAGAGAGAGGTAAGGGGATGCGATCCCTGATGGCTAAGCGGCAAGTAGGCGATTATCCGACGAAGCTCGCTCTCAATGAGGCGCCTTAGCGAGTCTAAGAGGGCAAGGGACTGATCCGTTGTGGGCTCTTCGCCCGGAGGCAGAGATTGAATTAGGCTTGTAAGAGCTTCGAGGGTAAGGGCGAAGCTCTTTGCTGCATGAGCTAAGTGCGCATCACGTGCCTCTTTATCAACCTTTCCAAGGCAGCTACCCTTTGCTAGCTTTCGCGATATGGGCAAGTGGTCTGCGAGTATGAATGAAAGGCTCTCTCGCGTGAGTGGCTCTCTTTCTGGAGCAGCCTGCTCAGGAAGAGTTGTTTGCGATTTTAGTTCGATCTTTTTTTCTATCTCATGCGCCCCGCTCGAGATGGCGACCTCCCGGCGCTGCCTCTCCCTGCGACGTTGATTTTTGGATTGAGAAGAGAGTGCTCTTCCCTTTCTGTTTGCTCGAGATGAAGGGGCAAAAGGGGTGGAGGGGTCTGAGGAAAAGACCTTCTTAATGATTTTGAAAAGATACGCCATGCCCGATCCGACTGCAGCTTGCATTAACTGTGGGTTTTTAAAGCAGGCATTCAAGGTGCTCTGGAGCTCGGAACAGAGCTCTTTATAGTGAGCGATCGCAACCAGTAGGGGCGCCGTCTGATCCTGGACCTCTTCATTGGACTCATCTTCTTGCTCGGCCCACCTCTCTCTTATTCTTTGGCTCTCAAAGGAGGTGAGGTCGATAACCCGGTAAAGAGCCGCCTGCGCCGCCTCTTTTCTTGTACTATCCTCGCTCTCTTGAATGAGGAGAAGTTGCGTGTGAACAATTGGCGCGACCCCCTGCCATAACCCACGCAGATCTCTCCAGGGTCTGAGTCTTTGCAAGAGGGGGCTCTGCTCGAGCCCCCCAGCTGTAGCCAGCGTATAGAGCTCATCCTCTGCTGAAGCAATCAGAGGTAACCCCTCTGTGATGGCGTGAGAGGCTTCTTTTAAGAGCTCATTGCAGTCGATTTCTCGAACGATTAGGAGATACTTAACGTGCAAGAGGCTAAAAAAAGCAACTTGATGAAGGGTGTGAGGAAGGGAGGCGAGCGAGCGCGCTATGATAAAGAAGCAGAAGAGCTGGGTCTTGCCAGCTTGGCCGACCTCTACTGCATGATCTACGATGTAATCGGTTATAGCGAGCAGGGGGGTATAAGGGTCTATCTTTTTATTTAAGATGAATAGCGAATCTACAAGGTTGTTGTAAACGAGATTGTATTCAAAGAGTTTAGAGAGTCTGGGTTCGAGCTCATTAAGCCCGTCAATTACCGCCTTAACCATTTTTCGCCCAGCGATAATCGATTTTTCGAGAGGTTGATGAAGTTCAGGAGCCTCTTTTTTAAGTTTGGTTAGGGCATCGCCCCTGTTAAACTCCAGAAAAAAGCGGCACCCCTCGCAGAGATCTTTCATCTCTTCGATATAGTCTAATGGTGCGATGGAATTACTATCGAATTCTAAGAGGCATACAAAGTGGAGTTTGATGATTTTGGCTAAGTGGCTGAGCTCATCGCGAAGAGCGACCATCTGAGGTCCGGACGGCTCGGTGATCTCATTTAACCAAACAATTGCTTGGTCTATTACAATTTCGGCCTCACCCTGATAGTCATCGGCTCTCTGTGGCGGAAGCTCTTGGAGCGAAGAGCAGGGACTTCCTTTTTTATGAATTGAGGCATCGACAAGCGAGGTGATGCAGTGCAAGAGGGACGCTACCACTGCAGCCCCTGCTAGCCAGAAGTTGGAGTCACGCTCAAGCGCGCTGACGGGCCTGCGAGCAGCTTTTGATCTCTGCATTTTTATGGCACGAAGCGCCTCTGTCTTCATCTCTTGATGCGCCGAATGAAAACGCAGCATAAAGGCGTTCAGAACATGACCTGCTCGAGGCAGAGCTGGGGAGATTCTTCCGCCCGAGAGGCGGCGCACCATTTCCAAAGGAGAAAGAGAGGGGTCAATAGGAGCTGCAGCGGGCCCCAAGCGAGCGCTGGGAGAACTTTGGAGGTTAGTCGAGCTGCCAAGATGAGCGCGTGCTGTCGTATCTGTTCTCTCTGGGGTGACCCCACCTCTTCCCTGCCGCGCGGGTGGAAGGCGCGAAGGTGGCGCTGCTGCAGGCGCGCAACGATGCGCAGCGCAGCGAGCAGCTGGCGAAGCAGG
>JAKBAF010000278.1 GCA_021809305.1 bacterium | reverse complement strand
CATTGAGATTGGCAAGAGAGGCGCCGAGAGGGCTCCTGAGAAAGAGTGTTAAGGCTCCAAGCGCGGCCGCCCCCCCTGCCGTGTAGGCTAAGGAGTGCTTTATAAGCGCTTGGTCGCTCTGCGACACCTTTGGGCTATTAGGCTTAGGTTCTTTGCTGGGCAAAAGTTCTTGAACGGGCTTTTTTGTGTAGCCAGGGGTGAGTCGTCGCTCAAGATCCTTTCGGAAGGGCGCGACTTGGGCCGAGAGAGTATTATACCTCCGAGCTTCTCGGTCGGTGAGAAAATTGAGAAGCTCAAGTGTGCGCTCAAGCTGCTCTTGTGTGGCATCATCTGATACGAGCTTTTGGACTAGCGCATCAAGTGGAATGAGCCCCTGACTATTTTGGACGTGGTCTGCATCATAAGAATCATTACCAATGAGCCGTAGCATCTCTAGCTCCCAGGCCTCTGGCTTCTCATGGATAAGCCATTGAAAGGCAGTTCTGCCAAACTGCGCCTTCCCCGACTTGTCTCTGAGAAGGTCGACGCCCTTAGCCAGCAGTAGTCGTACGATTGGGACCATTTTCTGGCCATCATCGATAAAGGCTTCGTTTCGCTGAATGGCGATGTGCAAAAGGCTGACACCTGATTCGAGCGTAGCATGTACATCCGCTCCGTTGTCCAAAAGCGCTCGGCAGAGTTCGAGATCTCCTTTTGCAACAGCATAGAAGAGGGGTGGAAGTAGAGGTGTTACGCAGTGTGCCACCGCAGAATCGTTGCGAAGACCCGATCTATTGCGCTGATAGAGGCTAACATCGCCTCCACGTGCGAGTAGTGCCATCAGGGCGCGATCGTGCTTGTCGTGGCGAAGAAAGAGCCTATCTGCACGCAGAAAGTTCTTATCAAGAGGGCCGATCTTTTTACGCTCATCAAAGCCATCCTTAATCTGATACTCATCCTCTACGGTGAGGGTCGAATCGGGCCGCACGGTGTGCTTTAACTTCAGACCTGCCTCAACGCAGAAAGGGATTGCCTGGTGGCAGCCGCTCGATACAACAGACCCAATAAGAGTATTTTGAGAATGCTCCTCGCCGAAGACAAAGAGCCGAAGAGCAGCCCCATAAGTTGGAGGCCATGGAGAGTGGTCAACAGTTGGGCCGGCAGGCAAGTTAAGATGGCGCTTCAACTCATTGAATGTCTGATTGCCTTGGTTGAGATGGAGCGTATGGCCCAGCAGGCGTGCGCAACGCTCTCGGAGCTCCCCTGTTTGACCCGGGCGCTCAGTTGTAAGGGCGGTATCGCTCAGCACCTCGGCGATTCTGTCTCGGTATTGAAGTGATAGCTCCTCATCACGAGAAGGGTCTTCCTTCACTAGCTGACGTAGGGTGAGGTTATTTCCCAGGACTTGCATCAATTACTCTCTTTGATCGGGCTCTGCTGTAATAAAATACGACGTGTTATCTTAAACTATCCCACAATCGAATCACGTATCGTCTGCCTAACTGGCTAAGGTCCGTAATCGCAACACGATGTACCCAGGAGAAGCCCCCAGCTGCGGCGGCGCCTGCTAAAAGGGCGAGGCCGAGGCCGACTTTTCGCGAAGACGAGGGGGCTATAGCTCTCTCTTCTGGCGGTCTTGGCGCAACAGGTCGTCGTTCAGGAGGCGGCGGGGGAGGAGGCTCTTCTGCCTTGGGTGTCCAATCGATCTCGACAGCCCTTTTAAGGGTAATTAAAAGGTCTCTCTCGCTCTCACGCTCTTTGCCAGGGAAGTAGTTCTTCGATGTCGTTGGCACAAATGCGGTTTGGCGAAGGGCTGGTTCTGGCTGCTCTTCGACTAGTAATGCCGCCACGTTTGCGGAGTATTCATCATCAGCGCCACATTCAATTAATAATTTTACAATCGCTATCATATCCCAAAATTGCGGAGGTCTCGTCTCTCCAAACTCTTCAAGGCGCCAAATAGCTAAACGAAGTGGAGAGCACCCCTTTTGGCTATCTTTGACAAGAGCGCCGCCTTTAAGCAGCTGCATACAAAGCTCAATATCACCTTGTGCGATGGCATAGTAGAGCGGGGGCAGAGCCGGAGGTCTCTCTTTCTGAAGGGGTGAGTGAGGTTGAATGGGTATATTAGCGTTGGTAGGAGGTCCATCGCCATCACGGCTCAAGTGGAGAGCAAGCGCCAATGCGAATGGGTGGCCGGTAAGAACAGCGGATGCTAGGAGGGAGTCTCCATCTTCGCCGGTGACAAAGAGCGATAGCGCGCCAAAAAAACTTGCAGGAGGGGGCGTTAAGGCTACTCCTTCCTTAGGTTTAATTTCATCAGCAAGATCGCCGAAATCAATTGTTCTAAAGGGCGCGATAAGCTGCTCTGGTACGTCCTCTGTTTCGGCGATGGAGATTACATTTGATAAGAGCAGGGCCGCTCTGATAGGTACAGCTGGATTTTGGCCGGGTCGGGTACGCGATCGGAGTTCGGGAAACCGAGTCAGGATGGCTTGAGCCATCTGGAAGGCTTGAACTTCAGGGTCGGCAACTTGCCCTCCCCCATTGGGTGGTGGGGGCGCTCCTGTGGCTTTAGTGGCTTCCATTATCCGCTCGTTATTTTGTTTAAGTTGGAATTAGTATAAACCAAAAAGGTCAAACTAACAAGAGAAAATTC
>JAKBAF010000277.1 GCA_021809305.1 bacterium | reverse complement strand
GGGGTCGCCAAAGAGGGCTTTCAGTTGCTCGGCATCTTTCTTGCAACAATTGTTGGAATCGTCTCCAAGGCGCTTCCTATGGGAGCTGTGGCCCTCTTTGGCCTTACAGCTGCCATCATCACGAAGACCCTAACCTTTGAACAGGCCTTCAGCGGCTTTAACCACAATGTCGTCTGGTTAATCGTTGCAGCCTTCTTCTTAGCACTCGGCTTCACAAAGACGGGCCTTGGCAATCGAATTGCCTACCTCTTTGTCTATGTATTCGGGAAGCGCACCCTTGGTTTAAGCTACGGCCTCAGCATAACAGAGCTGATCTTGGCCCCCGCGATCCCGAGCAATACCGCTCGAACCGGGGGTATCATCCTGCCGATTCTTGAATCGCTGAGCCGCTCCTTTGGCAGCGATCCAGCCCTTGGGACTGCAAGACGCATGGGGGCCTTTCTTACAGTAACCGCGTTTCAAGCGACCTGCATCACAAGCGCCATGTTTCTGACAGCCATGGCAGGAAATCCCCTTGTTGTAAGCTTTGCTGCAGCGCAGGGGGTGAAAATCACATGGGGCGGTTGGGCCTTAGCGGCCCTTGTCCCAGGTCTCCTTAGCCTAATTGTTCTACCGCTTATCGTTTACAAGGTCTACCCACCCGGTGTAAAGAAGACCCCCGATGCCCCTCAGTTTGCCCGCGAGAAGCTGAAGACAATGGGATCTATCTCCAAATCTGAGTGGATCATGCTCGTTGTCTTTGTCTTTCTTGTTATTCTCTGGATCTTCGGAGAACCCTATGGAATTATTGCAACAGTTGCAGCGCTTCTCGGCCTCTGCGCACTGATTCTCTTTGGGGTAATCACCTGGAAGGATGTCCTAAGCGAGCAGGGCGCTTGGGAGACCCTCTTCTGGTTCGCAACGCTCCTGGCAATGGCTGAGAATTTAGGTAAACTTGGGGTCATTGCCTGGGTTGGGCTGAAGATCTCAGCGCTTGTGGGTGGCCTCAGCTGGCCCTATGCACTTCTTGTTCTAACCCTTGTCTACTTCTACTCTCACTACCTCTTTGCAAGCCTTGTTGCCCATGCTGTCTCGATGTATCCGATCTTTCTTAGCGTTGCCATTGCCGCTGGTGTTCCACCAATGGTGGCTGCGCTCATACTAGCCTTTAGTAGCAGCCTCTATGGCTGCGTTACCCACTACTCGTCAGGGCCATCTGCGCTTCTCTATGGCTCCGGCTACGTCTCTGTTGGCAGGTGGTGGCAGATCGGTGGTATCATGAGTGTTGTAAACATTGTAATCTGGCTCGGCATCGGAAGCCTGTGGTGGAAGGTGCTCGGACTCTGGTAGTCTTAGCTACTGTGATCTCTCCCTTCTTTCATTAGGGGGAGAGATCACAAATTATTCCCCCTTCTTATTTTTCAATGACTACCCAAATAGCAGAACCTTTTAATCTTGACAAGAATCTACAAACATTACTATGATGCTTTAAATTCTTATGGGGAATAACGTGTCAAGAATAGGAAAGGTAGAGCTCTCCTCTCTGGTAGTGGCCTCCTCGCTCATCTTAGGGCTAGCTTCCTATCGGATGGTTGGGCGATATGCAATATCACGCTTAAGACGCGGCTCCATCAGTTTAGCCGTTGGCCTCTCTCCGGCAGCCCTCTTTCTCCTCATCTCCTCCGTAAAGAAATACTCGCAATCAGATCGCCCGTCTACTCAGCCCACATCCGAGCTTCGCGAAGGAGAAGATTCCACCGGCTTGAAGCCTCACCTGTCGATCGATCGGCTCAAGGAGATCATAGATCAGTATGGCCTTGCGCAGGGCGTAGCATCGAGTGATCTTGGATCGACGGTGGGATTTGTTGAAGCACTCTCCATCGCCTTTGATGAGCCCACTGTGATCGAACTCATCCTTCAGAAATTGGATGAGAACAAACAGCGAGGGAAATGGCGCCTCCTGGCTCTTTTCGAGGCAATCGATGATTCCGTGGCGCGCGAAAAAATCACTGAACGAAGAAAGCTGGTCCCTGTTGCATTTCGCTCTGACATCCGCACTTTTCAAATCATGGCCAGTTTATGCAATGAAGCAGAAATAAAAGAGATCGTAGACAAAAAATTAAGTGAATTCCCTAAAGAAGATGAAGTGGACGAGCGGCAAGTTCTCTGTAAGATCCTCTCAACACCAGAAGGCATCGAGGCTTTTAAAGCTGCCTCCAACGAATTTCCTCTAGAGGAGGGCGAAGAGGACCTATCGGTGCGTGTGGAGCGAGAGTGTAAAGCGATAGCGACAGCAAATCAAAAATACCAAGAAATGTGCCATAAACAGTCTTCCTACTCCAATGCCGCAGGTTTCTCCACAGCTTACATGAAGGGACGCCAGGAAGTAGAAGAAGGCTCAGCTAGGGAACCCATCCCAGGTGAACCTAATCCAGCGCCATCGGTCTCGGCTGACACTGTGATCTGGAGGCCCATGGAAGCTCTCTGCTCCATGACAATCACCGGAGGAATGGTCGTTAGATGCGTCGATCTTTCCTTAAAAAACCAGAAGCGTTCGATGTCTTTCTCTTTGAGGAGTCTGGTAAGGAAGCGAGGTGTGCAAAAGCCGATGATGCGCGCCATGCAGAGCAATGTGAAAGAGTCAGGAGCGGTATGGGCCAAATA
>JAKBAF010000276.1 GCA_021809305.1 bacterium | reverse complement strand
TCTCATAGGAGAATTGCGCATTCTGCTCGCGTACGACCGTGAGCTCATCTCCAAGAAGCGGGAGTCTTAGGGCAAGCTCGATCGTCTCGTTGCGCTGCTCGAGGTAGAAGTAGACGCAGAGGCTAATGACGGTAATGCCGATAAGAAGACGAAGAAGGGGTCCCAACGTTTTTAAGTCTCCTCTAGCCGCTCAGCGACCCGGAGTTTGGCGCTGCGTGAGCGCGGATTCTGTTTGGCCTCTCCAATTGAGGGTCCAATCGCCTTTGAGGTAACAAGTCGTAGGCGGCGCTCCTTCTTTTTCGTGCACGAAAAAGGGTTGAGTTGATCCTCCTCAACTCCACTTGACTCTCTCCGATAGTGGGTCTTGACCCGTCTATCCTCAAGGCTATGGAAGGAGATGATGGCAATCCGACCATGAGGTGCGAGCAGATCAATGGCTTGAGGGATGGCCCTCTCTAACGCCCCGAGCTCATCGTTCACTGCAATTCTTAGAGCTTGGAAGACAAGGGTCATCGGATGGAGCCGCCCTCGCCCGCCCAGGCCGATGATAGGCTCGAGCAGCTGGCAGAGCTCTCCTGTTGTTGCAATTCGCCGGCTCTCTCTTGCAACCAGAATGGCCCTGGCGACCTTTCTCCCCATCGGCATCTCCCCATAGGTCCAAAAACACTCCGCCAAGCTCTCTTCGGGCCAGCTGTTGATGATCTCCGCTGCATCGAGTGGCGCTGTGGGGTCCATTCGCATATCAAGTGGCCCCTCCTTGGAGAAGCTAAATCCCCGCTCACCCACATCTAGCTGCATCGAAGAGACGCCTATATCCATAAGAATTCCATCAACAGATGCGCTCCCAAGTCCGCGAACTATGGCCTCGAGGTGCCTAAAGTTACCGTGCTGAAGGGAGACCGCACTGCCGAAGCGCTCGAGCCGTCTTGCTGCAATTTGGAGAGCAAGGGGATCCTGGTCGATGCCAATAAAAAGCTCAATTTCGGGGTGGGCCTCAAGAATGGCTTCCGCATGGCCGCCGGCGCCAAGTGTTGCGTCGACAAAGACTCGAATAGGGCGAGATGAGAAGGCCTCGGTGACCTCGCGCAGTAGGACAGGGCGATGGGGCTCTCGCGCGCAAACCCCAATCTTCTCGTGACTCGCCATTCTAATCTCCCCCTATCATCGCCAGACCTCCCGCCATAGTATCACCTTTTCGGATTTTTTAACCGGTAAAAAAATCAACTTCGTTAACCCTATCTCTCTCACTATGAGAGGTCTACAAACTATTTAGCGCTAATCTTTAGATCATCAGTATCTAAAATATTTAATAATATATACAGTGAGGTTAAGGGAGTCCAAGCCAGGGGGTAGAGAAGAGCCGGATCTCTAAAGGGGAATAAGTGGTGAGAGCAGCAGGCGCACTCGCCTAAGGAGCAGGTTCAATGGTGGATCGAAAATCCACCTGGATGTCAGCTCCAGCCAGGCCCTTCATTCCCTCGGGGCAGCTTAGCAGCTGCTCCAAGATATCCGTTAGATCCTATTTCACCCATTGGAGGGTGTCTGGATCTTATTTTTTTCTAACTCCTAAAGTGGGGAAGTAACGGTCATGGCGATTCAGATCTACGATCTGCCTGAGAGTGTTAACCGAAAGTACGCTCTGCGCCAAGAAGAGTATGACCGCGAGGTTGCGGGAGGGAATGTGACGCCGGGGGGTCGCCAAGAGGCGGCCGTTGCCCAGGCAAGTCGCGTTCTCATTGCCATGCAAACCCCACCGATGCTGGACTCCCTATTGGGTACCAAAGAGCAGTCGATGACCGCTCTTTTTTCGCCGATGCCGGGGTGGGACTCGCTTAAAAACTTCTCCCTCTTCTCCGCCCCATCGCTCGGCTCAATTGACAAGCGGCGACAAGCAATGGAGCAGGTTCGCGACCTTCTCAAAACGATAAGAGCTCTCGATCTCCCAAGAGCTATCGAGGAGGCGAGGGCCCTTACTGCTGCAATTGATGCCACCATCAAGTACGACGAAGAGGTGAGCTACATCTTCGGGCAGATGGGCTCCCTTACACCTGGGTAGGATAAAATGACGACAATCGACTGGCAGCAAAGGCTCGGCTGGAGCGATGGGGCCCTCCTAGAGGTTCGCGCTCTTGGCTATAGCTTTCTCAAACAGGGCCACTATGCCAGATCAAAGACCTACTTTGAGGCGCTTATTGCCCTCGATCCCTCCAATGCTTACGATCGCCAAACCCTCGGCGCTCTTCATCTCCAGTTAGGGGAGTATGATGAGGCGCTGATTTGGCTCGATCAAGCGATTGCCTTAGAGCCGACACACCTTCCGACCCAAATCAACCGCGCCAAGACCCTCTTTCTCCTCGGCATGCATGGGGAGGCGATGACCCTCGCTATTCGCTTAAGCCGCACAGCCGACCCTCGCATCCAGAGCCTTGCCCAGGCTCTTCTCATGGCTTACTCTTAAAAGCCTGAAACTCGTCAAAAAAACATTTCCTTTGAAATGACTGATCATCTATAATTCGAAGATCAATGATAGACCTTCTTCGCGTGTGGAGTGTTTTGGATTACTATTTCCTGGAATTCGAAGAATGAACGAAAAGGCAATAAGACCTACCAAGATAGAAAAACATGTCACAACATTAGCTCGGAA
>JAKBAF010000275.1 GCA_021809305.1 bacterium | reverse complement strand
GCGGTCGGGAATCACGAGCCAGAAGCGATATCCAGCCGACTGGCAGATCTCATTCATTATGATCAGATCAGAAAAACCCCTTGTGAAGATGAGAAAATGGCGTCCTCCCCTCTCTCGGCTCCGCTTCCATGACGCTATATTAAAAGAGAGCCTGTGGTAGCGCATTCTAAGCCCTGCACTTTGAAAGAAGCGGTAGAAGGCCTCTGCCGCGCTCCCCTCCTCTTCAACAGCGGCAAGCGTTGAATAGAGGCCGGAGGGGTCGCCAGTTAAGGGATCACATAGCTCGACAAGCTGACTCTGCGCCCAAAAGGCATCGCGCACCTCATCGCGCTGCCCCTCTTCCACATACTTCCCCAAAAACCTCTCAAAATCCGTAGAGGAGAAACACTTTGCAATCGAGACAATTTTGGAGAGTATGCGCTCTGGATTTTGGCACTCTACTTTATTGAGTGCTACTATTGCCTGATTCTCGCGAGTAGATGAGGCCTTCGCCCTCATTCGAACTGGGCCCAGATGCTTTTGGGCGACAATTCCATCCCAATCAACCCGCAAAGAGAGGCCCTCCGATTCAAAGAGAGCATTCTGATGCGCAGTCCAGAGGGCTCCCCAGTTGCAGCCAGAGATCACCTGCCCTCTGCGAATCACAGCCGCCACCTCCCGCGGTTTTCGCTCCTCAAATGAGAGCCCATCCTCTTTAAATCGCCGAGTGGTAATGATGAAATGGGCATGCCAGTTCCTTTCATGCCCATCCAGTGCTGAGTCCCGACTCTCATCCGGTGCATGAATATCCAGCTGAGCGCCAAAACCCTTTTCGATAAAGAAGATCTTTGCAAAAGATCTGGCCAAAAGAATTCTCTTCTCAATGGAG
This sequence comes from bacterium, assembly GCA_021809305.1. GTDB lineage: Bacteria > Chlamydiota > Chlamydiia > Chlamydiales > JAFEGQ01 > JAKBAF01. The sequence continues at coordinate 1,779 of JAKBAF010000275.1, read as the reverse complement.
ATAGCTGGGTCGTCTGGAAGGGCGAGGACCATTACAAAGGCCGTTTGGGAATTGCGACGGATCTCCTTCCTCTCAGCCGCATTCCAGAGGAACTCAGGTGAGCGGAAGGCAGGATCAACATAGCTTGGGAGGATAATCTCATGGTAGGCAGAAGGGATTCGATACGACCAGTCGTAAAGTCTCGCTTTTAAAAATTTGTTACCCTCAAAATAGAGGCGACACCGCGCATTGTATGCGGCCTTTCCGCACGCTGTCTTTCCTTCACTTCTCTTGACAAATTCAAAGCGCGCAAATGAAATCGCCATGGCGCATCATAATGAGTTGTGCAGAAACAAATAATACATAATTATGTTTTTATTCCGATTTTGCCGAGAGCGGTAAATTATAATAACTTTGTTATTGATGCAAAGTAAAATTGATCCTGTGCTTTATCGCAAATAGAAGACCAAAAAGACAAGACAAAACTTCCTGGCGATGATCGTCCTCATTGACATCGGTCTGGGGGCAAACCCTGCACTCCTGCCAACCGAATGAATCCACACCTTCCCAGAGCAAACCCCCTTTGCAAGCGATTCCTATTTCTTAATCAGGCAAGATCTGGTATCCCTTCAAAAACAGCCCCAAACACCGTGCAGGGCAAAAATGTAAGCGTCTACATAGACGAGAGAGTGAGGCGGAGATGGTCGAAAATAGGGTCTTAGTCATCGAGAGGATGCCAAAACTCAGAGCCTCTCTTGTCCACAAAAACCTCATCTCAAACCGAAAGCTCACCTCAAAAGGTGATTTCAGCGCATCGATGAAGAGCGAGCACAAAATCAGAGAGGAGCTTTCCAAAGAAGGCGCTCAAGAGCCTCTCCAGGCCATAGCTACATCAAAAATCGATGATACCATTGAGCTCCACCTCTCCTCATTCAAAAGGCGGAATCCTCGAAAACGCAGCCGATAGGGGTATAAAGAGTTTCCTTTGTACCTAATAAAGTTAGACTTTGCATATTGCGTGTATAGGGCCTACTTGCTGGGGGTGGGAGGTGGCTGTAAAAAGGGCGGGATGAAAGAATTAACGGAACAAATGAAATTATTTAATCGATTGAAAGACTGGAGAGTTAAATCAATTATCTGATATGTCACTCGCCAAGATCAACGGACCACCACCAGTGTGATTCGGGGGTGGAATAAGAAAAAAAATACGTATCCGTATCCATAACCTTAATGCAAGGCCACGCCTCTTGCATCAGCTTTTCGACCCGCGTTGTGTCCAAGCGAGCGACCTCCCCGCATACCACATTGAACGCCTCGATATTTGTCCTCTCCCAGCACGCCCTCTCCCAGAGCGATAAATAGGGGGACTTCTCTGCCAAAAAGGCCTCCAACTCACTAAGATAGCGCTTAATATGCGTAAAATGTCTCATTATCAAACGTTGGTGAGCTGCAGCGCACGACCTGCTCTCTTCAGGATGAAACTGAAAGACACTAAGGAATACGCGGCCTAAGACTTCCATGAATTTTCTAAGCGCCACTTCTCTCTCAATTTGAAAATCAACTTCTAACTTATTAAGAATTGCGATGATCTTTTCGAACTTTTCTATGCGCATCCCCATCCGAGTGGCCATATCGAGATGTTCATCAAAATGATTAAACCACCACCAGTGTGATTCAGGGACATTTTGCGGAATTCGGTGGTCCTCAATGCTAAAGTTATGCTTTGCTTCCTGCATCCTTTCTTCTACTGCTTCTAGGTCCTCAAAGCCCGCAGAATCGAAAAAGCCAACAGTTTCGCCA
>JAKBAF010000274.1 GCA_021809305.1 bacterium | reverse complement strand
CGTTGTAGCAGGGGCTGTTACCGGTGGAGGGCTGACTGTCATTGCTAACGCCCCAAATCCTGCCGGTAGGCAGCTTCTGCTCCCTTACTTTAAGTCGGGGATCTCGCCCCTCTACCTCTTTCTTGGGGCGCTGTTACCCACCATTATCATGGCGCTCGCCTTCATCCTCCTCGGTCTTCGCCTTCTCTATCCCTGAGCTCTTGCTGTGCATATTAATGAGCGTGTTATGACCCCAAGGAATTTGCGCAGCAGCTGCTGCGTAATTTTCCTTCGGATAGCTATACCCTTCTTGCTGTGCATATTATTGAAAAATAGCGCACTCTTATGAGTGGTTCTATCGAGCAGGGGGTTAAACCGTGATGAAGTACAGAGGTTATACCGGCCACGTTGAATACGATGATGAAGCCGAGATCTTTCATGGAGAAATTTTGGGCATCAAAGACGTTATTACCTTTCAGGGAAGAAGCGTCGAGGAAATCGAGCAGCCCTTTCGAGACTCGATTGACGACTATCTAGCCTTTTGTGAACAAAGAGGGGAAGAAAACCTTTGGGGACGAGGCACTAGAAAAATTTGTTGCTTAAAATCGCATAAAAAAATCAATTGACCCTCTCGCATTGGCTCTGCTATAATAAGAGCAACGTCTACAAGAAGGAGACCGATGCGCAGCTAACCTCAATTAATATTGTCTTAAAACAATTTAATTAAGGAGGCGCTATGTCTACTTCTTCTTCTATCCCAATAATCAGATTTGAATCCGTCTCAAAGAGCTACGGACCAAAGGTGGTGATACACCCCCTCTCGCTTGCCATTCATAGGGGTCAGCGGCTTGCCCTCGTAGGAGAGAATGGCTGCGGGAAGACGACCCTTGCTAAGCTCGCTTTGGGGCTAGAGCAACCAGATGGGGGCTCGATTTGGCGAATGCAAGAGGTGAGTATCGGCTATCTGCCACAAGACTCTGCAATTGAGGCGCTTGGTGAGACGACCGTGGGTGCAACTCTGCTTGCCTCGCAAGGGTGCCTGCACGCCTTGGCGAGGCGCTTATCGGAGCTAGAGGAGTTGATGGCAGATCCTGGGGCCGCCTCTCTAGAGCTGCTGATGGCGGAGTGGGACGGGCTCTATAGCGCCTTTCTATACGAGGGAGGGTATGGGGCAATGGAATCCTCGAAGGAGGTTCTCTCTCTTCTTGGACTCGGAGAGCTCTCCCCTGATTGCCAACTGAAAGATCTGAGTGGGGGAGAGAGGCGGCGTCTTGAGCTTGCAACTCTCCTTATCAGGCGGCCAGACCTTCTCGTGCTTGATGAGCCGACAAACCATTTGGATAGGGAGGCGGTAGCGGAGCTTGAGTCGTACTTAAGCGGGTATAAAGGAGCCCTTCTTTTGATCAGCCATGATAGGGAGTTTCTCAACCGGGTAGTTAATGGACTTTTCGAGCTCTCATCTCTTACCCATGCGATCACCTACTACTCTGGTAACTATGATACTTATAAGAGGACTAAGGAGGCAGATCTTGCCGCTAAGCTAAAACTAGCTGAGAGCCGGCAAGAGGAGATCACTCATCTGAAACGGAGCCTAAAGGCAGCGACCTTCTCCTCGCCGCGCGCGGCGCCTGCAAAAGATGGCAACAAGATGGCCTACGATAAGCGAGGGGAGCGGCATGCACGAGGTGAGTCGCGATCGCTTGCCCAAGCTAAGGATCGCCTCGAGGAGCTAGAGAGGTCAAAGGTTGATCAGCTCTTGCCAAAGGGGTACACCGGTATTCTCTTTCAGCCAAAACCTCTAGAGGGAAACTGCGCGCTCTCCCTAGAGGGGTTGTCGATCTCTGCTGGGGATAGGCAGCTCTTTGAAGGCTTCTCAGCGGAGCTGCGGCCAGGCGAGAGAGCCATTCTTGCGGGGCCCAATGGCTGTGGCAAGAGCACTCTGCTTCGTCAGATCGCTCTTCATGGGAGGGGGTGTGAGGGGAAGATCGTTCTGGCTTCCACGGCCTCAATTGGCTATCTCGATCAGGAGGGTCGCCTAGAAGATGGCGCTCTATTGCTGATGGACTATCTTCTAAAACGCAGCTGCTTGCCAGAGCATGAATTGCGGTCGCGCTTGCATCGGATGGCTTTAATTGATACGGAGTCTATCCATCAGCGAGTTGAAGCTTTAAGCCTTGGTCAAAAGAGGCGACTACAACTGCTTGAATTGATGTTGAGCGGGGCTAATCTCTTGCTCTTAGATGAGCCAACAAACCATCTGGCTCCCTCACTAATTGATGAGCTTGAGGAGGCCTTGCTCTCCTTCCAAGGGGCGATGATTATAGCGACCCATGACAGGCGGTTTGCCTCGAATATAGGGACGGTGAGGTGGGAGTGGTAAAAAAGAGGAAGGGAGGGGCTAACTCGTGCTGCGAGGTGGCCCCTCCCTTCCCGGGCACTTAAGAGAGTTTGAGTGCTAAGCACTTACAGCTCTCTTTTAGATTAGAACAAAAAGAGTACTACTACTCCCTTCGTCCTGGCTCACGGGCTGGGCTTGCTTTGTGAGCCCCCTTACCGTGCTGTTCAGGAGTTTTCTGGGCAGGGCCCCTTCTGCCGGGTTCTTGGCGCTCTCCAAAAGGCTTTTCTGGGGCTGCTCTTTTTGCTCCATGCTTCTCTTCATGAGGAGCTGCTGGAAC
>JAKBAF010000273.1 GCA_021809305.1 bacterium | reverse complement strand
CGTCTCGCTTCGTTCAATCCACCCTAGGCTATCTTCATCAACCGTGACACTCGCCAAAGAGGAGGCTCGCCTCAAACACTCCTTTCCAGCCTCAAAAGCCAACATGGCATCCACTGAGGGAATCCCCCTTAGATCAAGCGACTCGATCTGCTTAATGTGAGCAAAGGCGGCACCAAAGAATTGAGGCAATGTCCGCGCTCCCTCCTCAGTGAGGGTTCCGCTTTCAAGTTGATAAATTCCCTTAAGAGCTAGAGTCAATTTCTCAGCAGCTTTATCCGCTGTGATGGCCGGATCTTTAGCCCCACCCTTATTGATCATTGCGATAATCTGCCCCCTCACCTCCTCAACCCTTTCGGTCGAGAGGGTGCGGACTCTTCGTGGAGGAGCCTCTGAGGTAGGGCAGCTGCACAAGAGCGCTCCTGCAGCCCCTCCGACACCAAGCCCTGCTGCGCCAGAGATCCAGATCCACTTACGCGACTTTGTTGCCGCCCGAGCAGCTCCTGCAAAGGCGAGCGCTGTAAGCAGCCCTGTGATTGCGCAGCAGATCGGATTGCAGCGTCTTGTAGACTGCGATACAGCAACGGGTGCCGGGGTCTCACCTACGAGTGGGGTATCCATAACGCAGCCTCTCTTCCATCTTGTAAATTAAGCAACCACTATACCAAAGCTTGGTTAAATCTACTATTGGAATTTTATTTAAGAGCGAATTGACCAGATTCTTTGCATCAGCGCAAAGGTGCAGCCAGGTGCTGCGGCCTCAGCAAGACCACGGAGAGCCCGGAAGCTCAAATAGGGCAGTATTCTCTTGAGAAAATATCCGCTGCATTGATCGCTGTGTTGATTTTGTAAATGAAAAATATTACTATCATCAATCACGCCGAACTCTTCATAGTGAAAGCGGTAGAAATGTCCAAAACATGTGCTAGTCAAGACCACGCTGTCCATTAAATGAAGCGAAGCGCGGCCTACAATTGATTTAAGGGCTTGAGTGGAGAGCTCACTGAATCGCAAACGCGTACCTACCATGAGTAGAGAAGTAAGACCGCCGATAACGGTAGCTGATGTTAGAACCCAAACTCCCGCCCCTAAAGCGGCATATTTTTTTACTGGGTAATTATCTCGATCTGTTTTGACAAAAGTCGTCACATAACTTCCTGCAGAGACCGATCCTAAGAGCCAACAGGCTGTAGGTAGGGCCCAGCTTCCGCCTGAAAGAGCTGCTCGGCCGCAAAATCTCGCAAACCCTAATGCGATAGTTCCTATTGCCACCTCTCTTCTCCCTTTGCATTTTAGGGGAAAATTATACCAGATCGCTTTATATTTTTAGTAGAGTTTTTTAACGAGCCTTTTGCAAAAGCTGACAACCACCAGCTTCAGCTACGCCAGAAGAAGTGCGAGTGCAGCACTTTCGATTATTAAACGCATCAAAGATACTCTACCCATTCCACCAGTTTCGATGCACTTCGTACCATTGGATGGTTTCCAAAAGACCTGCGTTAAAATTAGTTTTTGGTGACCAACCCAGCTCACGCTCAATCTTCGTTGGATCAATCGCATAGCGTCTATCATGACCCAGCCTATCGTCAACAAATGTGAGGAGCGATTCACTCTTTCCGAGCAGATGGAGGATCATCTTTGCGATCTCGAGGTTTGTTCGTTCAGAGCGAGCGCCGATATTGTAAACCTCTCCTGGTCGCCCTCCATGTAGTGCAAGATCGAGGGCAAGGCAGTGGTCCGTGATGTGCAGCCAGTCGCGCACATTAAGGCCATCTCCATAAATAGGCACAGGCCTATCATTAAGAAGGGCCGTTATGGTCAATGGAATAAACTTCTCCACATCTTGATAGGGGCCGTAAGTGTTAGAGGCGCGAGTGGTGACTACGGGTAGCGAATAGGTATGAAAGTAGGCTCTGCAGAGTAGATCGGCTGCTGCTTTAGTGGCCGCGTAAGGGTTATTTGGTCTAAGTGGTCTCTCTTCGGTAAAATAGCCCGCCTGTCCAAGGGAGCCGTAGACCTCATCTGTTGAGACTTGGAGGAACCGAAATCTACCTAACTCATCCTTTTTGATGAAACGAAGGGCCGCACCAAGCAAAACTTGGGTGCCGGCCACGTTCGTCTGCACAAAGATTGAAGGGTCGAAGATTGAACGGTCGACATGCGACTCAGCGGCTAAATTGATAACGCCCTCAATTGGACCAAACCTCTCTCCTGAGAAAATTTCATTAACGAGTGCTTTGTCTGAGATCGATCCCTGGATAAAGGTATAACGGGGGTCTGCTTCTCGGTCTGCAAGGCTTTCCAGATGAGCTCCCCAAGAGATCGCATCGAGATTAATGATCCGATAGGCAGGGTATTTATCGAGGAAGTAGCGAATCAAATTGCTACCAATAAAGCCAAGACCGCCTGTGATTAATAAATTCATTTAGATTCCATCATTAAGAGAGCGAGAGGCTAAGTGACTTGAGGTCTCTACAATAATTGATATAACACTGTTATATTTATTTTTTGATCCCATGTGAAGCAAAAATGGTTGTAAAATAGGTAGAAATAGTGAATAATTGCACTCAATTTGAGTTTAAAGGGAAGCCAGCTCACAGGCTGGGTTGCCAACGCAAAGCTCGCCATCCGCTATAACTCTCTTACACGCAATAAATAAAGCAGCAGTCGCTTCTTTTAA
>JAKBAF010000272.1 GCA_021809305.1 bacterium | reverse complement strand
GCGCGCTCCTATCGCTTGTTCGCGGCCAGCTGCTGCAAAGAGGTCGATGTCGACCTGTGAGAGGTGCTCTGTTAGGAAGTCATCCAAGCTTTTGCGCGATGAGATGGTGGCAGCAATCCCTCCGCATAGAGAGAGAGGGTCGCCAATAACATCATCGAGAAAGAGATAGCGCGCGGCAAATTCGACATCATTGAAGAAGAAATGATGGCGATTTGTATCGGTTAGCCTTAGCGTGGCCTCAAGGCACCAGTCGAGATTAGGTGCAAAAAGGAGGCCCAGATTGGCGGTATGGCCGTGCTCAGGGAAGTGGTCATCGAAGAGCCCCTCTACCCGTTTGAAGTATTCAAAATCGTAGCCAACCTCAGCGATGGGCTGGAGAGGCTGAGGAAAGTAGGGGAGTGCATGAAAGGCGCAAAGGTTAGTTGCCATCGAGCCGGCTGTGATAGTTAAGAGCATGCAGCAGAGAGAAGAGAGGCGAATCATTGCGAATGCGTATCTTGAAGGGAGAGCCAGTGCTCGCAATCGAGTGCGGCCATGCAGCCACTGCCCGCTGCCGTTACCGCCTGGCGGTAGCGGAAATCAAAGACATCGCCAGCCGCAAAGACCCCCTCGATATTTGTCAGGGTTGTGCCCTCTTCCTTAAGTCTGACATAGCCGGTCTCGCGCAAATGAAGCTGCCCTTTAAGAAAGGCTGTGTTTGGCGTATGGCCGATCGCAAAGAAAAGGCCTCCCGCTGCGCGTTTTGACTCTTCGCCTGTTTTGAGGTTTTTGAGGATAACGCTCTCAACGACATGGCCCCCCTCGACAGAGGAGATAGCACTGCTCCAGAGAATTTCGATCTTAGGGTTGCTCATCGCTCTTTGGGCCATGATTTTAGAAGCCCTTAACTCATCTCTTCTGTGCACAATATAGACACGGCTTGCGTATTTGGTAAGGAACATACCCTCTTCCATTGCAGAATCGCCCCCGCCAATGACATAGAGCTCCTTGTTTCTAAAGATAGGCGCCGCGCCGTCACAGACAGCGCATGCGCTAACCCCCTTATTCCAAAACTCATTGTCGTGGGTGCCGGGGATATCGAGGCGGTTGGCGGTGGCGCCTGTGGCGATGATAAGCGCATCGGTCATCACCGTTGTTGATCGTCCGATAACCTTAAAGGGGCGTATGCTTAGATCGACAGAGTCAACATCTTCAATGAGAAGCTCAGCTCCAAAGCGGACGGCTTGCTGGCGCATCTCCTCCATGAGCTTTGGCCCTGATATCCCATCTCGGAAACCCGGAAAGTTCTCGATATCCGTTGTCGTCATGAGCTGCCCACCTGCTGGGCCGGAGTAGAACCCCTCAAAGAGGAGGGGGGCTAGGTTGGCACGGGCTGCATAGATTGCAGCTGTAAAGCCGGCAGGTCCAGATCCTATGATAACAAGGCGTCGTCTCTTTTCCATCATTTCCTCGTTTAACCTTTAAGTTTCATGATTCTGGCTCACAAGCGACCCAAATAGCAAGCGCTGTTGCGATACTCTCGCAGTGGCTAATCGAAAGAATAAGGCGCGGCTTGCGAAAATGGCGTGACGCAGGCTCGGACAGGATGAGTTCTGGCTGACCTGAGGGAAGCGAGTGCACTTCGATGTCTAGCCACGAAATAAGAGCGCCCAAGCCGCAGCCGAGCGCTTTAGAGACCGCCTCTTTTGCGGCAAAGCGGCCAGCATAACGAGCGCATTGATTCTTGGAGAACTTGTTGCAATACGCCTGCTCTCTTGGGGTGAAGATGCGATTGAGGAAGCGCTCGCCATGGCGCGAGATAGCTCTTTGAATTCGTGCCACTTCGATAATATCAATGCCTGTTCCCAGGACCACTACTTCATCCTCAATAGTTTTGTTTTAGAAAAGGAGGCGATGGACTACTCTTCGTAGGGCTCTCTCTCGTCTCTCTCTATAATATTGCAAAAGACCATCCGGCCTGACTTGGTGTGCTTTACCGATAGAACGCGAGTCAGAACCTCTTGCTCAAGGAAGTCTCCTCCGCCGTTCACCACCACCATCGTGCCATCTTCGAGGTAGCCCACACCTTGCCTCGGCTCCTTACCATAGCGCTGCACCTTCACTCGAAGATACTCTCCAGCCTCCATGATTGGCTTTAGGGCGTTAGAGAGGCTATGAATATTAATGACTCGCACCCCTTCGATGGTGGCGCTTTGAACACGGCTAATATCGGCTGTCAGAATATCGCCATCGATCAATCTGGCAAGACGCACAAGCTTTGACATGACCTCTTGAACCTCGGGGAAGTCAGTGTCGTTGTAGCGCAGCTCAAGTGAGGGGAGGCCTTCGAGTTTTTTTATTACATCAAGGCTGCGACGAGCCCTTGTTCGTGACATCTCATCGGGATGCTCGCTAAAGGAGTAGAGCTCTTTTAATAGAAAGCGCGGAAGAACGACCCTCTTATCAATGATTCCCGAGCTTGCAAGGTCGATCAGCCGGCTGTCGCCAAGAATAGAAAGGTCGAGTAGGAGATCGCGAGTCCTCTGCACTTCAGGGGTGAACTTCACAAAGGGGATGCTCACGTAGAGCTCATCTGAGGCGCGCAGCGTCATCATAACGCCCATATAGGTGCCAAAGAGAAAGAGCGTGATTCGGATGATCTCGATAGTAGCTTGCGAAAAAGAGGCGGCTGTCATGGCAAAGATCGCATTAGAT
>JAKBAF010000271.1 GCA_021809305.1 bacterium | reverse complement strand
CGACCCATCCTAAAGGAGATCGCGCTGTGGGTCTATGAACAGTCTGGGATTGAAATTCCTGAAAACATGATTTCCTTAGGCCCACATCGCAGTCTATCTGTGCAAGGCAAATTATCCTACCGAGGTCCTTTGAAACAACCGGTCCCTTACCCTTCCATCAAATTAGATCTCACAGCCAATGAACAAATTGTGCTGAAGCCAGAAAAACGGGTTATTTTTCATGGGTATTCCGATTGCCCAATCGAAACACCTCGAATTCTGAGCTATTCCTATGAAGAAATCTTTGCCGAAAAGCTGCGTGCCTTAGCAGAAAGAGCCCGTCCACGCGATCTCTACGACATTATCCATCTTTACCAAGAACGCCATCGACTCACCGACATAGCAAAACTTCTGGAGTCCCTTCAAGGCAAGTGTGCTTTTAAAAAAATGAGCATGCCAAATTTGGCAACAATTGAGAATCACCCTCAAAAATCGGAACTTGTGTCCGAGTGGAAAAATATGTTGTATCATCAGGTGAAAGATCTACAGCCTTTTGATTATTTTTGGAGACATCTCCCGGATGTTTTTACGTGGATTTATGGCAAACAAGAGAATCAAATACTATTTAAAGCAGAAGATAGAGGCATCATGCATACGATTTAACGATTTTCAGTGCATGACCCTGCATTCCTAGCCCCCCGATTGGCTCTTTGCTCCCTTCTCAGTGTCCAAGCCTATACCCACCCTGACGCGCGACTTGCTGATCTACATAACTTTATCTTTTTCGCCATAAAACCCTTTTCGTAATGCGAAGGTCGCGGGTTCGACTCCTGCTTTAGGCAATTAATAGAGTCTACCCGCAAGCCTTATCATATGCAGTAGCGCTACCCTTTTTCACCTCCGGAGCGCTGCGCGGCATGGGCATTCCAATCACTTGTGAACTTGGCTTGGCCCCAGAGTTCACGTTGGCCGTTACGGATCAAATCTATAGACATTTGGTGCGTCTCACCAAAAGTTGAGCTTGAACCTCTCTTTCTTAAATCCTCCTGAAAAGAAGACTTCTCTCCACTTTCCGCCTTAGAACACTTTTTAAATTCTTTTTGAAGTCTTGGATACTTAGCCGCGATAGCTTCAGCCTCCTTATCACCTAAGACAGAGCCAAATAAAACTCTGTGTACGTCCTGAAGATCGCGTTGTTTTCTAAAATTATCTGGTTCGGCTTTATATTTTCTGTCTATCTCGAGTAGCTGTTTTTCCATTCTCTCGCAGAGATTAGTAATTTGCCGGGTATTAAGGGGATGCATTTCAACAAATATTGCCGTCGCAAGCTTGCATCGACGGCCTAGCTTTTGAACCAAGGAGAGCTGGTCTTCTTCCCTTTGTTGCTTATTACTTTGCCCAATATAGGTCTCCTTCCAGCTTCCCTCCATTCGCACCTCTGGGCCGTAGTCGGCTTCTACACGTGGTTTCCAGACAGCAATGTCATCACTTGCAATTGCATGCAGGGCCCGGCAAGATTCGGAAAATGATGCCAAAGCTTGGTTGTCGAGATGGCTGGCGACGCCCACAATAAGCTCTGGAGGCAGGCTTACTAAAGGTGAGTTTGAGTTGATGTTTATATCAACACTATGTTCTTTGGGGGAGCCGAAGTATTGAGTTACCCGCCCAGGCAAAATCTGCGAAAGTCCTTGCCAGCCTGGTTGGGGAAGAGCAGAGAGCATCCCGCTAAACATCCCACTAACAGATCCAAACATGCCAGGTGAAGCTCCCTTGCCGACCGGTGCTTGGCTGGGAGTAATGGGTGAAACGTGGTTACTTTCGCTATACTTCTCCATATTATTCCTCCATAGTTAATTATTTTCTATAATATTAGTTTACTATAGATATTTCCGCTATTCAAATTAATTTAAAAATTACAGATTATGTTGTTTGTTATTAGGTGCTTATGTATTAATTGTTTGTTAATATTAGTTCGCGCAAATAGCAAATTGAATTAGAGCTGAGTGTGAGTGTCGCAGAGGAATAGCGGCTCAGATCTATCAAGCAATAATTGTGTGCAACACTATGCCCGAAGTGGGGTGCTGGACTAGTAGATGGTATGAAGAATTCCGGCCGTTTTTGCACTAATTTGGTACACATCGCACAGCCTAGGTATAGGCCAACTGTCGATGCAAAAGCACGGTAGTGTCATGCCTCTCATGCACACGTTTTGGCCCTTTTACAAGAAGACATTCGTCTGACTCGTATAGAGCTTAGTTAGAGAGGCGACGGGCAAAATGCCGTTTCAACTCAGCCCATACTGCTGGGTCATTGAAGGAGTACTCTTGGTGGCCATTACCGCCTGGCTGGCCAATATGTGTGATCAAATGCGCATGGCAAGCCGATTCGGCGGCTTGTTGAACTTGAAGGCCGGACCCTGTTGGGACAAAGATGTCCGTATCTGTTTCGATGATGATCGCTTCGCTCTCATTTTCTTCAGAGCCTTCAAATCGAGCAATTAGATCTAATTCATTCTCCTCTGCAGAGCCGTTTAGCAAACTGTGTATGGCGTAAGGGGCAAGCCGGTTGACCGGCCACTCCTGCTTCGCGATCAAGCCTCTAAGGGAGGGGTAGGGGTGCTCTAAGATGCAGCTCATCCCTTCAGCGTGGTGGGCCATCTTCAAGTAGGTGGCGATAGTCGCACCTTGGCAGGTCCCCACCACATAGGTATTAGCGGGAGCCG
>JAKBAF010000270.1 GCA_021809305.1 bacterium | reverse complement strand
TGGCGCACAAAAATAGCATGTCCGAAGCAGGGTGCTGGACTGCCGCTACAAAGATGTCCAAAAAATCGTTTTAGTTTCCTGTGCCCTGCATCGCGGGCGCAGTTGGCACTGGTACAAATTTGAGCTTATAGCATGAACATTTAGCACGTGGGCTCCGATGTGGAGTGCGGTACTCCCGTACCGCTTTGGTTCTGGCCACGCCTGTGGCCTTTATTCAAGCAAAAACAACTTAGATTGCGTTAGGGGTACAAGTTTCAATTGCGCCCCGCACCGCATCAAATGGAGAGTTGAGGGTGACAAGAGGTGATAAGCAGAAAGCGAAGAGAGCGGGAGGCGCTCACGACCATGAAGGACACGGGCATAGCCATGGCGGCCTTCGCGGGCTTGATGAGATAAGAACAAGAGGCACTCGCGCCATCAAGTTCGCCCTCATTGTGACCCTTGCCTTTATGGCTATCCAGCTTATTGGCGGCATAATCGCAAACAGCTTGGCCCTTTTGGCCGACGCTGTCCATATGGGAACCGATGCCGCCGCCTTTGTCTTAAGCCTCTTCGCCTTTTGGATGAGTCGGCGCCCTGCCACCTCCAAGATGAGCTATGGCTACTACCGAGCGGAAATTCTGGGCGCGCTGCTAAGCTCGGCTGCCCTATGGGTCGTCTCGGTCTTTCTGATCTATGAGGCGATCCGGCGCATGGCGGCTCCACCAGAGGTAAGAGGGGGCCTTGTCTTTATCATCGCGCTCATCACCCTCGTCATGAACCTTATCACCATGCGTATCCTCCACGGCACTCAGAAAGAGAGCTTGAATGTGCGTGCAGCCTATCTCCATGTGATAAGCGATCTCCTCGGCAACATTGGCGTTTTGATTGCCGGTGCTATCATCTACTTTACGGGGTGGTACATTGCTGACCCGATCTTAACCATACTCTTTATGGGGCTCATCCTCTGGAGCACGACAAAGATGGTCTGGGAAGCGGTTGAAATTCTCATGGAGGCCTCTCCCCGCAAGATCGATCCCGATGCGGTTCGGCAAAGTCTAGAGGCCCTTCCCACAGTTGTCGGTGTGCACGACCTTCATATCTGGACAGTATCAAGTGGACGGCTTGCGATGAGCGTCCACCTTCTCTCTCGCGACGAGAAGCGTGTTCTAAGTGAGGCCCATCATATGATAGCTGATGAGTATAAGATCTCTCATATGACAATTCAGATCGAGGATCCCGACCACTTTGAAAAGGGCTACTGCTACGACTGCGAGCCACCAGCTAGTAGATTGTAACAAAGGACAGTCGCTTGGCAATGAAGAGGTGGCATGGCAGAGATGTCCAAGCCCTGCCATCTTCTTGACAAGAGCAGCTTCCTTATGCTTTCTTTTTTTGGAATTGAGGTTCGCCTCTCGAAGAATATATGAATATCCTAGAACTCTCCTTATCGTTATCTCGTTGTAGCCAAGGAGATTTGACAGACCTGCGCTCCAATCCTTCTGCCTCCAGTGCGGCAACCAAGTAAGGTTTCATTCGCTTGCAGAGGCGGTTGTAGCTCGCCCTAGCGCAATTCTGTATTGTTCCCTCTGTAAAAAAAGGAGTGCTGCATTTATTCGAACTGTTGCGATCTGATGAGGAATATATGACGATAGCGGTTATACGGCCCGCTTCTATGTGGCCACTGCTGCCGTCATTTTGGTGCAAATAAAGGCGCCGTCCTTCGTCATAGATTTTGCACATCCGTTCGATAATTAGGAAAGGCTCCCTGTCTGCCTTCAGGTCGGCGAATTCGTCAAAGCGTGAGAATTGGAAGATGATACTACAAATCTTCTCTTCCATGGTATACCCCCCTAATGTGATATGCACCCCCAACTTCAGCTTTTCAAATAGTAGATCGACCGCGCATTCAGCCAACTGCATCTCCCTCCACCAATTGCGCAATATCTCATCACTCTGCCAATCGCTAGCTTGGCGGGTACAATTGTAGCGCGCCTTACTAAGAGCATCCAATCGACCCTTTACCGCTTTAATGGCTAACTCATAATCACATGCATCTTGGGATAGCCCAACCGAAACACCCAAGAGCGCTAGCCTCTCTTGAATCGCCAGGCCTTCGTCACTCGGTGGTTGCTTTGGCACACTATGGCAGAGAACCGCTCCACGTAAACCAACAAGCGTTAAAGCTACAGGCGGCACGAGGTAGCCACTCCTTTTGGTCCAGCGAGAGGGAAGGTATTGAGGAAACTTCCGTGCAAGAATCACGAGCGCGACTCCTAGGGCAACGCTTAAGGTCAAACCAACGCCTGCGCACATATTGCCCGTTCGGTTTGGGTTGTTTGCCGAAAAAATCCCCACTTTCTCCATTGACGAACCCCTCCACCGATCTTAGTTTTACATTATTAATATATCTAAACGCGAAATTAATAAAAAGTATAAACTGTTTTTTTGTTAGGTGCAGGCGCAACTGCTGCCTTCATCCAGGCGATTCCTGCATGTTTCACAAAATTCTTGCCCGATAATCTACTCTTCTCTTAACGTACCCTAAAGTTTTCACGCCTCTCCTGCTTGAATATTGAATTATGGAGACTCTCTCTTGGCTCGCTATGCCGCCCTCCCTTCCTCTTTGCTTTTATTATTGTCTTCCCAGCTATCCGCAGAGGGCCTTATCTCGACCCTCTACGACCCAAATGTCCTTATCAATAACTCAGTCAATGTCGTCTCTGG
>JAKBAF010000269.1 GCA_021809305.1 bacterium | reverse complement strand
TCCAAAAGGACTGGGGGCGCAACTTGTTCTTCCACTCATGCCGACCACCCTTATTTGGGTCCGCAATGTGGTTACGGCCTCCAAGATTGTAGTAGGCAGGACCCTCTTGAAGACTAAGCAGAGCCGTTGTAATCGCCTCGCCTCCAACCCAAAGAACTGGCACCTTTGCAAGCGCTCTCATTGTGGGGGTCATGGAGGCCCATGCCTCTCTAAAGATGGTTATCATCTGCATTCTTGCACCTCTTCCAAAAATGAATTATAGCAATTCTGGCAGAAAATTAAGAAAATGTCAAGATATTTTAAGTGGTTACACAGAGCATTATGATGGCCACAAGCGTGGCCTTAAGCCAAAGCGGTACAGGAGTACCGCACTCCAAATTTGAGCTTACGGCGCGGATATCTAGCAGCAAATTCCGATAAGGAGTGCTGCACAGGCTATTTTGGCACAAGACAGTCCTTCAAGAGGATGCCAGCTGGCATCCCCTCAAGGTCGGAACCCTCTACCTTCCCCAGGATACCATCTTGCCGATGAGCTGGATAAAGGGAATGGAGTAGGCAGGCGCCGCAGCTAAGCGATAAATGGCATCGCCAAATCGCAGGGCAAACCAGCCCGCTGCCATTGGAAGAAGCCAGCGATGGAAGCGGATGGCGGGGTCCCTGCGGGCTTGGCCAAGATAGAAGTCAGGCTCTGGCTCGTTTAGGGGAAAATCAGAGTTATCACCAAGCTTATCAATCACACACTGAGAGATCACCATAGCATCCATAAGACGAATAAAAGAATTGGCGCAAGCAGACTTTACAAAATCGCCTTGGATAAGCGAGCGCCCTGCACCCGATCTCAAACCAATCATAATGACAGGCAAGAGAGCCGCTACAGCCGCTGCACCTGCATAGGGGGCTACCCGTCCCAATAAATCCTTAGGCACCTCTGTTATGTGGTGTTCGTCACGAGAAAACGCAGCACTGGCTCCATAGCCAGCTAGAACAAGCGCCGTTGTTCCACCCCAACCCGCGAGTCCAATAGCCGCACCACCACAAAACCTTGCGCTACTTAAAGCAATTGATCCAATTGACATCTTCTCTCTCCTTAGCGGTTAAAGGGTAAGCGGGCCCACGAGATCAATTGGCTGACCACAGGAGCGAATGGGAGGGCATTAGGAGCTGTAAATCCGCGGAAGAACATCTCACCCCCACGAAGGGCAAAGTAGCCGCAGAAGGCGGCGAATAGAGGCGATGCCGCAGCATCTACTAGCGGGTAAACATATTTTGCCTTTGTGTTAAATGCGCTGGGCCTACCTTTCACTTTGGTTGGCCAAACCCTTGTGAAGACCATCACATCCGCATACTTGAGCCCAAGCGTCATGGGCAAGTAGGCCAAGAATTTCCAGCCTGGCAGCTCCCTTAAGCCCCGTGTGGCAACAAGTGTTGTAAGAGCCCCATAGATAGCTAAGAAGAGTAGAGGAGTTATCTCGTACGGCCTAAGGCGATTACCCCATTCCTTTTGCGTTGTGCTAGAGACCTCTTGATACGCATTAACCTCGCTCTCGAAGTTAGTATCAAGCCTAACACTTGTCATTACATACAGGGAGGCCGCCTCAGCCACCAACCAGGGGATCTGGGTCTTAAAGGCGAGGTTACCGCCCTTTGCTACCCAATCGAAACCCGTATTTACCACACGACCTAGCGTGCTAATCATCTGCATCTTCTCTCTCCTCATCAAATGTGAATGATCACTAGTCTCTCATGAGATTAAGAAAATATCAAGATAATAATGAAGGCAAATGTTTAGGTCAGCGAGCGAAGCGCTGCGTTAAAGAATTTAGCTATCCCGCTTAATCTTATTGATGCCGTTTAGTGCCGCTATGCGATACCCTTCGGCAAAGGTCGGGTAGTTAAAAATCTGATTGATAAAGTAGTCGAGGTGGGCGTTAAAGCTCATCGCCACCTGGCCGATGTGGATCACCTCGGTAGCTCCACGTCCGATAATATGGACCCCAAGAACCTCTAGTGTCTCTGCATGGAAGACAATTTTGAACATCCCCTCTTGGCTCCCACTAATATGGCCCCTTGCGATCTCATAGTAGTAGGCGCGGCCCACCTCATAGCGGAAGCCGAGCGCCTTGACCTCATCCTCGGTGTAACCCAAGGTCGAGATCTCCGGTATGGTGTAGATGCCAATTGGGTAGATATCAGGGAAGATGTGAACCGAAGCGCCGCAAGCGTGCCGCGCCGCAAGCCTCCCCTGCTCCATGCTAGTTGAAGCAAGCGAGGGGCCACCAATGACATCGCCGACCGCATAGATGTGGCTAATGGCCGTTTGAAAGAGCGAATTTACCGGAATATGGCCAGATGTTGTTAGGGATAGCCCAATCCTTCCAAGCCCCATCCCTTCGACATTGGCAGTCCTACCTAAGGCGTAGAGCAGCTTATCCGCCACCAAGGTAGTTCCATCCTCAAAGGCAACAGACGCCTTATTGCCCAGCCGCTCAATCAGGGCGCACCGCTTATTGCCCAGAAACTGGAGGTTAAGATCAGATAGCGCTGTCTGCAAGTGGATGCCAATCTCTGAATCAAGTGCTGGCAGCATATGCTCCTTCTTATCGATCACCGTCACCTTGACGCCTAAGGCTGCAAAAAAGCTCGCATACTCAGAGCCTATGATCCCCCCGCCAAGAACCATCAACGAATCGGGCAGATGGCTCATCGATAGAAGACGCGTTGAATCGAGG
>JAKBAF010000268.1 GCA_021809305.1 bacterium | reverse complement strand
GTCGGAGATCTGGGCTCGATGAAACCGTCCGGTAAGAGGTTGGCCCCCAACGGAACCTACCTATACTATCCAATCGATGGTCTTTATTTAGGTCGAAAGAATGATGAAGCTATCGACTGCCACGCAATTGGTCTCATCGCTTATCAATTGAGATATGGTGAGGACTTTATGGGTCGATTCGAGCAGGGGATTAGAAGTTTAACCTATTTACTAAAAGCCTATGAGTGCAATTTCGATGCAGTCTTTTTGGCTGGCCACAAGCATCCTCTACAAAAGGTTGTAAACCAAGAGATCCAGCTTTTTAAGGGAAACGATTTGGATATATTAGATAAAGAAAAAATAGACATCTTCTTCAATAAAATGGTGAAAAAGATCATCGCCCCTTCTTGGATTGAGGCGATAGAGCCTCTGAGAGACCTCGTAAAAGAGTCACAAGATTTCTACGACCGAGCCATCTACCATCTCCTTGACCCCGATCCTTCAACTCGTTGGACATGCGCTACGGCCTATAAGTGTTTATCGCAGCTAACACAGGCCGAGACAAAGTAACGGATGGACCTAAATTATTAACAGCAGAGGGTGAGTGTGCAGAAATTAGAGGCTATCGAAGTAAAATTACGAACTTTTTACTCTCAGCGTCCTACATTGGTAGCAGCGGGGCTGGTTGTGGGAGGTCTTGGTCTTGGAATTGTGGCGATACTCGGCGTTGCGCTCCCTTTGCTGCGCAAGAATCGAGCCGTGCTGGCCAATGAGTTAAGATCTGGAATCAAAGCAAGCGCTCTCTCGGTTGCACATCCAAGGATGATGAGCAGGAAAGGTCTTCCACTTAAAATCACCTCCCATCTGCCTCAGATACCGGAAAATATGAATCCCACATTGCCTATATGGGCTAGCTCTCAAGAGGCTCTTTTTAAAGATGTTGTGGGGTTTGACTCCGACGTGGTCTGTCTTCAGCGAATTCGTCCTGAATTCTTTGAAAATCTCTCTGCTCGTCTCGAACCGCTCGGTTACAAGGGGGTCTGGACTAAAAGAATTTCACCGCAGGGACAGGTTCTTCAACGGGATTGGGACTACTTTGGAGGGATGGCTACCTTTTATCGAACCGATCGGCTCGAGCTTGTCAGCCATCAGAATATCTTCTCGCACGACACAGCTACTCGGTACGGGAATCTGGCGCACGCTCTTGATTTTCGCATCGATGGAGAAGAGATTAGCGTGATCAATACTCATTTATTGATGAGCCTCGGCGATCTTGATGGAATGAGATTTGATCCAGGTCCTACTTCGACAATCAAATTTTTGACAAATAAGATCATGCAATCTCGAAAAGAGATGAAGGGAATCATTGTATGCGGCGATTTTTCCCACGGGGGCGAGTCAACCATGATCCAGTCTCTGCGGAGCTTCGGATTTACTGATACGCACTCCAAGCTCGAGGAGGCGCTGCGTGCCGCTAGAAAGGTCGCTGGTGGTGCGGAGCGAGACCATATTCTGGTCTACAAGGCATTAAGCTCTGAGATCGAGGGGGCGCAGGCTTTTGAAAAGCTGCTTGCTACTCCGGGAAATGCCTTCTCCAGACGCGGCCATATCCCTCTTACAGGACGCATTTGGTTTTAAACGACCCGCTATTCCAACATAACAGCAATTATCAGACGTTGCGGCTATGAAGTACCGCACTCGTCGCGCAAGCTGATGGCGGGCGGCGATGAGCTTACCTGGCTCCGTATCCTTCTAAGCCTCCCTTTTTAAGGCGGATAGGAACCTTGTTTGCCTCTTTGGCCGAAAATAATCGTGCTAGACCCTGTCGTTGCATGAGCCAGCAAGTTTCGCTCAAACTGCCCTAGAGAGTTTCTTATCTCACCCACATAGGCGATGGCATTATCGACATAGGCCGGCGATGCTCGACGAATAGCTGAGACGCACGTTTCAGATGGAACCCAGGGTCTGTACCATAGTGCTTCTATCGCCTCATGTGTGGCATGGCGAGTGCATCCCTCGATAGGACCTCTTAGCGCTGCAAGCTCATCCAAGAGGAGATAAAATCGATTAAAAACCCTATAATCCATTTCAAATGGCCTGTTGCGAACATACTCTTTGAGGGTTCTAGCAAGTTGTTCAACCTTCTTATACATCTTGAACTGCATTCTGACGATTAAATCATCTATATTACGCGCTTTATCCGCTGCTCGATACTGGGCCAGGCTTTGAAAGCTCTGAAGAAAACGGAGTGTTGTTGGTTGCATTGTCGTTTGGGTGGTTGACGGGGCGCTAGAGGGCACAGAATTTGCGGATCTGCTCCCTGTCGATGGTAAAAATGACTCCATGGTTCTCCATAAAACGTTATCTTTAATGAACGGGGGGATTATTGCATGACTCCCCCTTTTTAGAGCAATCTCTTTTTGCAAGAGTTCTTTCAGAGAGATAAAAGTTGTCATTAATTGCATATCATTATATAATTTTGCGAAAGATCGAGGGTATTGATGGAAGACAGTGCGGTAATTTCAGGGCTGCCTAATGAACTAACATGGCATATTTTTAATTTCCTTCCTCTTGAAAAAAGAGATCAGCGACAAAACCTTCGTCTTGTCTGTCACTCTTGGAACAACTGCCTGCGCGGCATGTTTGCAAATGCGAAGTGGCTTGAAGGATGGTCCGAGCGCCTTGTACGCGACATCCTCTTCGGATCTCTTTTCACTACAACAGTTTCAGCCGACTCTCATGAAGATGAGC
>JAKBAF010000267.1 GCA_021809305.1 bacterium | reverse complement strand
ATGGACAGTGGATGAGCAGACAATTGCCTCAGTTGATGTCGTTAAGATCTTTTGGCGCGATATGCGAAGCTTTCATAACGAACTTAGCCCCTCGCGAAATAGCCGTTTTGGATCAGAGAAAGGACCAGGTTTCGGATGGAATAACCAGCTTGTTCTAAAAGCTGGTATTGCCTGGACGCCCATAAGGTGGGTGACGCTCCGCGCAGGCTACCTTCACGGCAACACGGTCCTGCCCTCAAGCGTCGCCATGCTCAATGGTATTAATATGCAGGGAATAGAGAATACCGCCACATTAGGTGTTACCTTTCGCTTCTCATCAACGCAAGAGGTTAGCATCGCCTACATGCACGGCTTTAGGCACACCGTCTCTGGGCCCTCTGCGCCCACGCAGTGGACCAACCTTGTCTCAAGCCAAGATAGTGTGGGGCTCTCGTATGGAAGAACATTTTAATCCCTAGTGTTCGCCTTGACTGAAATCAAAACGTTGGCTTAACTCATCTCTCCCTAAGTGGGGTACGAAAGAGGCTCTTTACAATGATATCGATCCAAGCACAAAAGACGGCAGCCTCCCTTCTCCTATTTTTGAGCCTCGCTGTAACTCCCCTTTTTGCAACAAATGGCCTGGCCCAGATCGGCCACGGTGTCAAAGCAAAGGGGATCGGAGGCGCTGGCATCGCCCTCCCACAAGACGCCTTCACCTCCGCTACAAACCCCGCAGGCCTTACATCCCTTAGCGATCGCTTGGATGCGGGCGTCCACTGGATGCGTCCTCGTGGCAGCCTTCAGCTGATCGAGGAGGCCATCGATCCAATAACACTTGAGCCTGTCACGCTCTATCCAGAGTACATCAGCAATCGAAATGTCATCTGGCCGGAGGTCGGAGCTGTCAAGCGGATCGGGCGGTGCGAGGCGCTTGGTCTTAGCATCTGGTGCTTTGGGGGTTTTGATACCCTCTACAACCCTCGGACCACCCCTGTATCGACAATCGGTCCCATCGGTCGGACCAACTTCGGAATGGAGTTTAAGCAGTTTGCCATCACGCCAAGCTGGGCGTGGAAGATCGGGAATCAGCAGTCCTTTGGTGTGGCCGTCAATGTCGTCTTTGCATGGACCTCTGTAAAGGGGTTGGAGTACCTGCTTGGCACAGAGCTTAGTGGCCCGCCGACTGTCTCGGAGACCCCTGCCTACGCCTCCAACCACGGTACCGATCATGAAGAGGGTATCAGCATTCGCTTTGGGTATCTCGTTGCCCTTCCCTACAAGATCGATCTCGGCCTTACCTATCAAACGCCTACCTGGATTAATCGGTTTAAGAACTACAAGGGCTTCCTTGCAGGTCGTGGCCACATCGACCTCCCATCAGAGGCAGGTGGTGGAATTGCCATTCAGCTTCCGGGCTGCCTTCGAGCCACCTGTGATCTTCTCTATTTGATGTGGACAGATGCTAGAGCCTTAAAGAATAGCCCCGATAGTGAAGAGCTCTTTGGATCGGCCAATGGGCCAGGCTTTGGATGGAGAGATCAGGTAGTTGTGCGGGGAGGGCTGCTCTGGCAGCCACTGCCATGTGTAACGTTGCGTGCGGGCTGGAATTGGGGACGGGCCCCCTCTGATGCGCGTGGCATCTTTCTAAATGCCCTCAACCTCGCCTTTATTGAGCACCATCTCACGGTGGGTGGCACCTTCCGCTGGGGCTCCAACGAGCTCTCCTTCAGCTATGTGGAAGGCTTCTCGCATCGCTTGCGTGGGGAGAATCAGCGCTTCCCGGTCCACAGGCTCTCTGCGAATCAGTACTCGCTAGCCGGTAGTTACGCCCGGCTCTTTTAGTTATCTGATAAGGGCTGTTGAGGCAAAATCGCACCATAGTCACCAGTAGACCAACGTTTTTGCCGGTCTTCTTTTGCTGCCAATTGCGCAACTCTCATTTCTTGCAGCAGACTGACTGTTCCCGCATAAAGTCGTGCTTGTAGGTCAGTTGGAGCCGGTTGCTCCGCCTCCTCATCAGTCTCATCAGTATTTACTGAATTAACCACGATTACAGGAGGCACATCCTCAGGCGCGCTAACTGGATGAGGGGGTGTAGGAGGAGGCTGTGGAGGAACTACAGTATGAGCCGCATTCAAGATTACAAGAGATGCTTTGGCTTGTGCGGCAGAGCAGCTCCAACGGCATAGGTCCATGCCGATGAGGCCGCAGCCGACAACGCCTCCTAATTCAAAGAGGCGGCCAGCGTTTTCCCAAAAGTTTGGGGTTAGAGCACCGTCGATTTGATAGCGTCTTTTTACAAATGCACCACCGAGGGCGAGCGCACCAGCAACGAGTAGAGCCCACATGTCCTGATTAAAAGCGCGATTGGAGACCTTCTCAATTGTCGAATTCGCATCGATTAATCTGAACTTCTCGCTGGCGGTTAATGGGGTTCCATCCCCGACCCCTCCTAAACTACCTGTTGATTCCATAGGTTTCCTCAGTGAGTTTTTTAAAGGTACATGGTAAGCCATTTTTCTGATTTTTGTAAAGCGCAATTCGATATTATTAAATACTTCTTATGCATTTCACCTATCGAATGAAAAACTGACCATCTGGCCAGCTTTTTTTTCTCATTATACTTGGGGTGCAGGGGCCCTATGGCTATCTGCCCACAAAGTGTGGTAAACTCTCTCGCAAAATGGTGAGGCTTTAGTGGGAGCAGAGACAAATCTCATAGTCGAGGGGCAGAGAACGCGCTGGGCCTACG
>JAKBAF010000266.1 GCA_021809305.1 bacterium | reverse complement strand
ATCGAGCATCCCCTTGGTGACCTTATAGGCGCCATTATACTCCCCCACCTCCTCGCCAATGACGAAGACCCTCTCATCACGGGTCATCTCCTCATCCAAGGCCTGGCGAAGCGCCTCCCTGATCTCCACAAGCTGCATGGCCATTCTTCTTCAAGTCCTCAATTTATGGGGCAAAGACGCCTTCTTCTAGCGTTGCTAAATCGGGCCAGGGCGAGGCGTCCGCAAATGCGACCGCTTTGATCACCCTCTCACGCATCTCTTTATCAAGCCGTTTATAGCCCTCTTCATCGATCATTTTATGCTCTTGAAGAGCCTGGAAGAGGTTCGCAATGGGATCGCGGTTTGCCATCACCTCTTTTAAGAGTTCCTTGGGGCGATAGAGACCAGGATCGGAGACGGAGTGGCCGCGGAAACGCTCGGTTATCATCTCAACGATAACCGGCTTGCCGGTGGTTTGAATCTCTGCCCTTAGCCGTTTGAAGGCGTCGTAGCAGGCGAAGAGATCCATGCCATCACAGGTATAGCCACGGATCCCATACCCAATAGCCTTCTTTTCAGCGATCTGCTGAACAGAGATCGCGCGCTCCACACTCGTCCCCATGCCCCAGAGATTGTTCTCAATGACAAAGAGGCAGGGAAGACCCTGGAGCGCTGCGAGGTTGAGGGATTCGTGGAAGGCTCCTTGCGCAACAGCCCCGTCCCCCATAAAACAGACGGCGATCTCATCTGCAGCGCGATACTTTGCGGAGAAAGCGGCACCTATGGCGATTGGTATCTGTCCTCCGACAATGCCAGAGCCTCCAAGCAGCCGCTCGGTATAGAGGTGCATCGAGCCCCCTCGGCCACCTGCGTTGCCATTCGCTCTGCCAAAAAGCTCAGCCATAAGCTCATCAGGAGAGGCCCCCAAAACAAGGGCCAATCCATGACAGCGGTAGCTCCCCGCCCACCAGTCTTTGGGGCTTAAGGCCATGGCTGCGCCAACAGCGATGGCTTCCTGTCCAGAATAGGAGTGCAAGAAGCCGCCGATCTTACCTTGCTGGTAGGCTGATTCGGCACGTACCTCGAAATTACGAATCATCAGCATTCGAGCAAGCGCATCAAGTAGCCTTGGCTCGCCGAGCTCCTTAACTACCGCTTCGCGGTCTGCCACTAGGAGGCTCTCTCTCTTTTGCTCAGCCATATCCACCTATTGATCATTCCGATGTATTCTACAGGGAAGGAGAAAAAAGGCAAGGGCAGGCCCCAAAAAAGATGAAGCGAACAAAGAGAAGAAAATAAACTACCCAAGAGAGTGGATAGCCGCACAGATGGCCTCGCTTGCCTCTGTGAGGTGGTTGTCGCTATGGGCGCTGCTAATAAAGGAGGACTCAAAGGGTGAGGGAGGTAAATAGATACCCCTATCAAGTAGCGAGCCAAAGAAGCGCTTAAAGAGGACCGGGTCGCACTCTCTTGCCTCACTTAAGTTGCGCACCGATTGGCGGCCAAAAAAGAGGGTGAACATCGATCCCACGCGCTGAAGGGCTATCGGCAAGGGGCTATTAAAGATGGCCTCCTCTACAGGATCTAGCAAGAGATGGCACTTCCTTTCCAGCTCCGCATAAAAGCCCTCTTCCTGTATCGCCTGAAGTGTAGCAAGCCCTGCGCACATGGCTAAGGGGTTTCCCGAGAGGGTTCCTGCCTGGTAGACAGGCCCTAGCGGGGCAAGATAGCTCATGATCTCTCGTCGCCCTCCAAAGGCAGCAGCAGGCAGTCCCCCGGCCACAATCTTTCCAATACAAGAGAGGTCAGGCTTGATGCCATAGAGCTCTTGCGCCCCACCTTTCGAGACACGAAAGCCTGTGATCACCTCATCGAAGATAAGTAGGGCGCCTGTCCGCTCAGTTTCGCTCCGGAGGAGTTCAAGAAAGCCTGGCTCTGGAGGAACGACTCCCATGTTCCCCGATACTGGCTCCACAATCACAGCCGCAATTGTATGGGAGAGGTTAGGATCTGCAAAGAGACGGCGGATGGCCCCCAAATCATTATAGGGAAGGGAGAGGGTCTTTTCGACCGTACCTTGAGGCACTCCTGCAGATGAGCTTAAGCCAAAGGTTTCAAGCCCAGATCCGGCTTGCACAAGAAAGAGATCGGCGTGGCCGTGGTAGTTGCCATTGAATTTGACAATGACCTCTCGACCGGTAAAGCCTCGCGCAAGACGGGCCGCGCTCATAGTCGCCTCACTACCCGATGAGACAAAGCGGACCAGTTCAATACTTGGCATGAGTGCCACTACCTGGCGAGCGATCTCCCCCTCTAGCCGGCTTGTAATGCCGTAGGAGGTCCCCTTTGGCAATTGAGAGGCTAGGGCCTCAAGAACGCGCGGGTTAGCATGACCTAAAATAAGAGCGCCCCAGCTACAACAGAGGTCGATGTAGGATCTCCCGGAGAGATCTGTCACCCTATCTTGCGAGGCAGATTCAATAAGGAGGGGACGCCTCTCTAGCCCTGAGAGAGCGCGTACAGGAGAGTTGACCCCACCAGGGAGTAACTGGAGGAGCTCATTTAAAAAATGGATGGCCTCTTCGGCTTTTGCTTCGTTAAGAGCTGGAGAGGGATTCATGCTTCCTCATAAAGAATTTGTTGATGCCAAATTCTACAACAAAGACCTCTCTTGAAGCAAGCGAGCTAAAAAATTTTACGCGCGAGTATCGCCCATCAGAAGCTCAACCTCTACTCTGGAGCGAGCAGAGGCTAGGTTCATAACGGACAAGTG
>JAKBAF010000003.1:7606-13660 GCA_021809305.1 bacterium | reverse complement strand
CGATCAATAATTGACCTTCTTCGCGTGTGGAGTGTTTTGGATTACTATTTCCTGGAATTCGAAGAATGAACGAAAAGGCAATAAGACCTACCAAGATAGAAAAACATGTCACAACATTAGCTCTTGGATTTCCAATTGAATTGTGCAATGTCCCGATGGTTTTTATATGCGATGAGTGGACACCAGACATCGATTATGATGAGCTAGCTCGCTCTGTCTTAATTGCCCTCTGCTTTCGCAAGCATCCCTTTAGTGGAGAAGAGATTGCCTTCGTCAGCTCCCATTTTCACCTTTCCTATAGGGCTTTTGCTGAGGAGCTTGGTGTAAGAGAGGAGGAAGTTAAGGAATGGGAGAGGGCTGGTGAGAAGATTCCCAAAATGGATCCGGATAAGGTGCTTTTCCTACATTATCAGCAAGTTGAACGAATAGGGTTCTTCTCTATTGGTTGATGTTCCGTTACTCATTTGTCCTATTTGTTATGATAAAGAAAAGGAGATCGCCATGAAAAATACAGTCCGCCTCAACGTTGAGTTTCCCAAGAAAGATCTTCCCTATTTGAAGACGCTCCTCACCAAAAAGGGGGTTTCTCTTAAGGCTTTTGCTACTGAAATGCTACTAAAAGCCATTGAGGAGTATGAAGATGCTTTGTTTGATGCTGAGGCTTGCGAACGCTTGAAAAACACAAAAGAAGAGGATTGGATGTCCTGGGATAAGGCGTGTCGGCTAGCTGGGTGGGACGATGGCGAAGCATAGAATTGTATATGATGAAAAGTATATAAAAAGCCTAGTTAAACTTCTTTTTCAAGATAGAGAGAAAAAGTCGAGGATCTAGCTCGAGCTCCCAGACCTCAAGGCCACCTTAAAATGCAGGGGGATTTCCAATCCCTAGGTATCGTATTCGTATAGGAGACTATCGAGTCATTTACGCAATTAAGGATGATATTATCCTGGTTGTCATCATCGCCGTTGGTCATCGGAGTCGCGTCTATCGCGAGTAGAGGCCTTGTCAAATGCTCTCTTAAATAGCTTCTGATTTAAGGGGTTCTTTTAATTACGAAGAACCGAAAGCGGGCCGTCCGGCCCGCTTTCCATCTCTTGGTGCTGATTGCACTAGCGCTACGGTCAAACGTTCCGAACAATTGGGGGTGCAGGGCGAACCTCGCCCTGCCGGGGTCTGGGGCAGCGCCCCAGCTTCTCTACTGAACCGACTCAGGCGTGACGTCGGCTGCAAAGAGGCCGGTGAGGGAGATGGAGTCGTGGGAGAGGCAGGTGGCAAGGACCTTTTGCATAAGGGCGCGCTTAGCTTCAGCGCCGAGAGTTGATTGAATAGAGGCGAAATCGAGCGAGGTGGGAGGAAGCCGCTTTCTCTCTTTTAGATAGAAGAAGCGTGGTGGGGAGGCTTCATCGGTTAGGGGGGGGGACCAGGTATGGGGCGCTAGCTGATAGGCGAGGGTGAGCTCGGGCATCTCGGGTGAATCGCGGCGAACAAGGAGAGTTGATTTTGCCACTTTAAACTGCTCACAAAGATCGGGCTGAGGTGCCAGCAGGGAATCGTTGTGGTTAGTGGATGAAGCTTTTACAAAGCGATTCTCATCGGGGCTCTCTGCAAGGCTCTTCTGTATGGTCATTAGGTGGCTTGCTAGCCTGTGGGGCGCTACAAAGTCGCCGGTGGCCTTCTCTGGGATCGGCTTGCTAAAGGAGGGTGCTGACTTGACAAGCTCGTGGACAGCTGTAAGGAGGGGCTTGAGCGCTTGATTGGCGGCGATATCTTGCTCTTGGACGCTCTTGCCAAAGCGGTGTGCGATCAAGGCGTCGCAGGCGCCAATTGAGAGGGCTTCCTCAAATGTGAGAACCTCATCGGCCTCAGATCGATCTAGGAGCTCGATCCGATGGAAGGTCTTGCCATCGTCGCTGTAGCGGTAGAGGGGAGAGGTGGCCTTAAGTGACCCGAGCGGCTCAGTGCGGAGGAGCTTCTCAAATGCTGCAACCGATGTGACGCCTGGTAGGGGAGCGACTGCGCTATCAGCGGCAATGCTAATTACTTTCTGAGAGGGTAGCGCCGCATCGAGGGCTTCATCGACCCACTCGGGGTGCGCCTCTGAAATGCTGCCTTCTGCGATGGCATCGATCTGTCTGCGCGTCTGTTTATCGAGATCGTTCAAGATGGCAAAGCGTTCGCTACGATTAGAGGGGACAGAGGCATTAAGCGCTGGAAACTGCTCAGCGAGCTCGCTCCAATGCTCCTCTTCGAGCTCCCAGTTCCAGATCTCTTTTAGCGGAATTCCGTGCGTTAGGGTAGCGCTATCGACACTTGCGAGACGGACGAGATAGCGGCGGCGAATGAGCTCAGGTGAGCGGCTCTTAATCTGACCAATGGTTGCAAACTCTGTTGGGAGCGCGAGGAGGGCCTCTTTTGGAGCCGCGCCTCGACTCTTTGCTGCAATGGCGTCTAGGTAGCACTCGAATGCTTGGAGGTCGTGGTAGTTACGGAGCGGTGGAAGGTCACTTAAGGCGTAGAGGTCCACATCCGCCGTCTCTTGAGCGAATTCACCAAATCGCTCAAGCGAGAGGGCGTCAACAACAACAGCGTCAGAGACCTCTTGGAAATGCCGACGAAAGAGAAGAACCTGCTGCCATAGGGCAGTTGCTTGCGGGCGAGTTAAGCCCATGCTCATGAGCTGCTTCTCAAGTAGATCTTCAGGGCTTGAAGCATCGAAGTGGGGATTCTTGCGCTGCGCCATGAAGCTGTCATGAGATATGCGAAGAAGGTTGGCCCACGCCTCCTGCTTAGAGACAGAATAGCCACGCTCGGCTGCAAGGCTGCCTGCGTTGACGATGAATTCAGCGCAAAGGGCGATGAAGCGGGGACCAAACCAATCTTCTAAGGTGTGGTAGCCAAAGAGGGCGAGGTCTTGGCTTGCAAGGGCAGGGTCGGGTTTAATCCAGCGGAAGCGACTCTCCTGCAGTCGTAGGGTCTCTCGGAGGTGGGTCTGTGGAAACCCCTGTTCCGCCAAATAGAGCTCCACGCGTTCAGAAAAGGAGAGTTCTTTATTCTGTGAGCCTTTTAGGCGGTTCAATGTGGTGGCAATCTTTGGCGCGCAGATCTCCCAGAGTCTCTCAGCTGATATAAAGGAGGCTCCTGGATGCTGGTAGGGAGCATAGCGCCTCTCTCGCTCACGCCTTGTGGCAAGATCTCGCTCACAGAGAGGGGCATAGGCCGTATAGAGCATCTCAGCTAAGCCACTCTCGAGCAGATCCCGTCTGATCACCCCATCATTTAGCCAATTAATCATCAAAGAACCGGTGAGCTCTGGCCGATCAATTGAGTCTGATCCCAAAAAGAGGATCATCCTTGCAAGCTCATGCTTGGTATGCTTCTTCCCTTCGGGCGAGACAAAAAGTAGGGAATCTTTGGCCTCTGCTGGTGCGCTCTGGCTGTAGTAAGTGCCAAAAACGGAAAAGCTGAGGACGATCACCGCCGTTACGATGATAAAAAAAATGCGTTGATATTTGCGAAAAAAGGCGAGCATTCGAAAAGCGAGCTCCTAAAAGAGGCAAATTCTCTGAAGAAAACGTGGTTAGGATCGTATCACACGTTTCGCTTTGCACCAAACTTTTTCGCGAGGTTTTCCCGCCAAGTATTTAAGTCAGCCGATTGAGGAGGTGAGAGCGCATCTCCTCGCGCGCCTCTCTTAGACCCATCGGATCAACGATGTGGGGCATCAATGGAGCTGAGGCCTCTTCAATAGCGGCAAAGATGGCTTCGCCGCCATGGAGGGTAGCCTTGACAAGCTCTGCGCAAGGGAGGCTCAAAAGGATCGTCCCCTGGTGGAGAATTCCATTTTTTGTTCGTCTTTGCGCGGCTCCTCCTACCTTCTTCCCCTCGAGGAGAATATCGTAGATCGTAGGGGTGGCAAGGCAGAAGCGCTCAGCGGATGCGCTTCGTGGTATAATAGCTTTTTCCATCAGAGTAAGAGGAGAGGGGAGGGATCGCATCGACCGGATGGCATCTAGAATGAGGCTATTCACAAGGGAGTAGTTATCCAGGGTATTTGCCGAAACAAGAGGGTGGCTTGCTGGAATTAAGAGCGAGAAGGCGAGATCACTTGTGTGAAAGGTGATCCCTCCTCCTGTGGGCCGTTTAGCGAGTTGCAGGCCTCTTTGCAGACATGCCTCTTGGTTAAAAAAGTGCTCGGGTGTAATAAAATGACCGTATGTTGCCGATGGGCCCTCCCACTCATAGAGATGGAGAAGAGGTCTCTCTCGCTCACCGAGTAGGGCGAGGAGTTCGCGATCGCGCTCCATTAAGCTTGTTGCAGAGGTCGGACCACTTTCTAAAATTTCACAGTGCATGAACCCAAGTATACAGGACATCGATGATTTTACCAGCTCCTGCTGGCGAGATAAGTGATCTTACTTTAACTTGAGGAGAGAGGTGGTTGCAAAGTCCAGTTTAACCGATTTTTAGGTGATTTTATCCGAGATTTGCAAATCTGCATAAATTCGCATACTCCTAAGAGTAGGGGATTTATGCAGAATTGCAAAGATCGGTAAAAGCGCCAGAAAGCGGTCAACTGGAGTTTTGCAACCACCTCGATAGTGTGGCGAAAAGACTTGGGCTTAAGCGAGAAGGACTAAGGAGGAAGCGACGTGAAGGATGATGAGATTAAAGGTCCCACAAAGGCGGGAGAGCGAGGTGAGGGGGTAGTAGCGAGAGCTAACGGCTCTGTTCACACGACCTATCGCCTCTTTCTGATCGAGGTCCTTCGACTTCTTCAGGACTGGGCCAAGCCCGACGCCATTAAAAAGCAGGATCTGACTGAGGTCAAACACCTTGCATCGAAATTAAAAGTTGAGATTCCGCCACCCCTCCAGCGTGGTGGTCGGGATGTTACCTCGGAGATTTCAGCGGTTGTCCATCTTTTAGAGGCCTACTATCCATCAGAGGGAGATAGCGACGCGCTTGGCGAGGCTGTGCGTCAGCTCGACACTACGCTAAAGGAGCATTTTGGTATCACGGACCTCCCAGATGGTGGCTAGCCGCTAAATAAGCGATGAAAAAATTTAGTAGAAATTGATCCTGTCACACCCTTTAAGCGAAAGATTGCAAGAGCTATGGATATGTTTGACAAATTCACCAATCGGGCCAAGCAGGTCATAAAACTTGCAAAGAAAGAGGCTCAGAGGCTCAACCACAACTACTTGGGCACAGAGCACCTACTTTTGGGCCTGCTCAAACTTGGCCAGGGAGTGGCGGTCAATGTTCTGCGAAACCTAAACCTCGATTTCGATACGGTGCGGGCAGAGGTAGAGAAGCTTGTTGGCTTTGGCCCTGAAATTCAGGTCTATGGCGATCCTGCACTCACCGGTCGCGTAAAGAAGGTTTTTGAGTATGCAAATGAAGAGGCCGCTAACCTCTATCACAACTACGTCGGTACAGAGCATCTTCTCCTTGGTCTTCTTCGTCAGACAGATGGTGTTGCGGCCCAGGTTCTTGAAAATCTCAATGTTAACCTCAAAGAGGTGCGTAAAGAAGTTCTCAAGGAGCTTGAGACCTTTAACCTCCATCTGCCACCCGTTGGCGGGGGGGCAAGCGCTGGGGGAGGCAACGGCAAGCAGGAGAGGCAGAGCGCAGGTGTTGCGGCCGAGAAGATGCCTGCCCTTAAGGCCTACGGCTACGATCTTACCGAGGCGTGCCGCCAAGGCAAGATGGATCCTGTTATCGGGCGAAAAGACGAGGTAGAGCGGCTCATACTCATACTCTGCCGGCGCCGTAAGAATAACCCCGTTCTTGTCGGAGAGGCAGGTGTTGGTAAGACAGCGATTGTCGAGGGTTTAGCCCAAGCCATCGTCCGTGCAGAGGTCCCCGACAACCTCCGAAAGAAGCGGCTGATCACCCTCGACCTTCCCCTTATGATTGCCGGCACAAAGTATCGCGGCCAGTTCGAAGAGCGGATCAAGGCCGTCATGAACGAGGTCCGCCGCGCCAAAAACACCATCCTCTTTATCGACGAGTTGCACACGCTCGTCGGCGCGGGGGGTGCCGAAGGCGCG
>JAKBAF010000003.1:0-7596 GCA_021809305.1 bacterium | reverse complement strand
AGTTCGAAGAGCGGATCAAGGCGGTAATGGATGAGATCAAAAAAAATGGCAATATTCTCCTTTTTATTGATGAGCTTCACACAATTGTTGGTGCAGGCGCTGCAGAGGGTGCAATCGATGCCTCCAACATCCTAAAACCGGCCCTCTCTCGTGGGGAGATTCAGTGCATCGGGGCGACTACCCTCGATGAGTACCGCAAGCACATTGAAAAGGATGCTGCTTTGGAGCGTCGCTTCCAAAAGATCAATGTCGCACCCCCCTCTGTTGAGGAGACCATCGAGATCCTTCGTGGGCTCAAAGAGAAGTATGAGCAGCATCATAAATGCCAATACACAACAGATGCTCTAAACGCCGCTGCTTTCCTCTCTGATCGCTACATCCAAGGCCGTTTCTTGCCTGATAAGGCGATCGACCTCCTCGATGAGGCAGGTGCTAAGATGCGGATTGCGATGATGAATCAGCCTCAAGACTTTGGCAAACTTGAGATAGATATTGAGGAGACGCGTCGCGGTAAGGAGGAGGCAATTGCCACTCAAGAGTATGAGAAGGCGGCCCGTTTGCGTGATAAGGAGAAGACTCTTCGCGAGCAGCTAGAGGCTCTGCGCAATGAGTGGGAGGTCAATAAGGAAGAGCACCAGGTTGTTGTCGATGAGGATGATGTTGCGGCAGTTGTTGCAAGGGTCACCCATATTCCCGTTACGCGCCTTACAGAAGAGGAGACGGCTAAGCTCCTTAAAATGGAGACCATCCTTAAGCAGAGCATCATAGGTCAAGACGAGGCCGTAACTACCGTCTGCCGCGCGATCCGCCGTGGACGGACCGGCATTAAAGACCCTAATCGACCCACAGGCTCCTTCCTCTTCCTTGGCCCCACAGGAGTCGGCAAGACCCTCCTTGCAAGACTTCTAGCTATTCATATGTTTGGTCGTGAGGACGCCCTCATCCAAGTCGATATGTCCGAATACATGGAGAAGTTCGCTGTCAGCCGTATGACAGGCTCGCCACCGGGCTATGTCGGGCACGAAGAGGGGGGGCAGCTTACCGAACAGGTTCGTCAGCGCCCCTATAGCGTTGTCCTCTTTGACGAGATCGAAAAGGCCCATCCAGATGTCATGGACATCCTCCTTCAAATTCTTGAGGAGGGGCGGCTTACCGATGCCTTTGGGCGCAAGGTCGACTTCCGCCACACCATTGTCATCATGACCTCAAACATTGGGGCCGATCTCATCCGCAAATCAACCGAGGTGGGCTTTGGGGCAAGGCAGGTTACCGCCGACTACGAGGTGATGCGCGATAAGATCGATAAGGAGATGAAGAAGCGGTTTAAGCCTGAATTCCTCAACCGGATCGATGGAGTGGTCGTCTTCAAAGCCCTCGAGAAAGAGAGCCTCCTTCAAATTGTCGACCTCGAGATTAAAAAACTCTCGGGTCGGCTAGAGGTCCAGCACATCTATATCACTCTCGATGACGCTGCCAAGGAGTTCCTGGCAAGCGATGGCTACGTTCCCGAGATGGGGGCGAGGCCTCTGCGCCGCGTGATCGAGGAGAAGGTTGAAGATCCACTTGCTGAACAACTTCTGCGCCATCCCGGCCATGCTGCTAAATGTCGCGTTGTCGTTGAGGATGGGAAGATCAAGGTGATCTATGAAGAGCCTATAACCATAGATCCCCCAGCTGGTGCGCCCGCTGCATGAGATATGCGGAGTAGAATTCTATTTGGTGTTCTTAATTTGTTAATACCTTGCGCTTTAATTGCTGGAAACTTGATTCCCCGAGAAGAACTATTCAAAAAATCTCCATGCATATCAATAAAGATCAGTCCCGATGCTCGTCGTTTAGCCTATGTGGGAGCCGACAGGGAAGGGACGATGAATCTCTACATCACTCCTGGGCCTTCGCTAGAGGGGGCGCAGCAAGTTACAGATTTTAAAGAGCCCGGAATTAAGGGATTTTACTGGCTTCCAAGCGGTAAAAACATTATCCTGCTTAAGGATGTTAATGGTACTGGCCAATTCCGATTGTATTCAGTTGACTTAGATTCTCGCGCAACGAGGGACCTCACAGCTGAATACAAGGAGATCAACGCTAAAGTCTTTCGCGTCAGCTCGGTGGATGACAAAGCAATCATTGGCATCAACAACCGCAATCCAATGTTTCATGATCTCTACCTTCTAGATCTTGCAAACGGCTCTCTTTCACCTATTTACCAGAACACTCAGTTTATAAATTTCGTTTTTGATGAAGCTTTGGGCTTAGCTGTGAAAGTTCGGATGAATCCGGATGGCTCTCTTTCTCTATTGGATATAAAAGACAGCACTATCTTCAATATTTCGGCTGAAGATGCATTTCATACAGAGTGCCTGCGATTCAATGACCGTGAAAAAGCTCTCTATATTCTAGATAATAGAGGATGCAATACGACTCAGCTAAAGAGGATCTCTCTCAGTGAAATCCATAAAGAGGTTGTCTTAGGGCAGGATCAACGAAGTGATATCGTTGATGTCTGTTTTGAAGATAACAAACCGATCGCTTACTCCACCTACTTCACCCACCGAGAGTGGCACGCGCTTAACACAGCTGTAAAATCTGATATCGATTATCTCACTACTAAGGTCGGCCTGAATTTCGAGATTCTTGATCAATCGAGCGATGGTAGGTCCTGGATTTTAAAGAATAGTGTTCCGGATCAAGGCGTTGCATTTTGGCTGTACAATCGCTCAGGAAAGCTCCTTTCCTTGCTCTATTCAGCCCAGAATATGGGCAATCTAGCCAAGATGTATCCTCTAGTCATCCGATCTAGCGATGGGCTCGATCTAGTGAGTTACTTGACACTGCCAAAGGAGATGGATCAAGGAGGTAGGCCGAAAAACCCTCTTCCACTGATCGTTGTTCCTCATGGAGGCCCATTTAAAGATCGCGACACCTATCAATACTCTCCCTATCATCAATGGCTTGCCAATCGTGGCTACGCTGTACTGAGTGTCAATTTTCGCTTGTCTTCCGGTTTTGGAAAGGAATTTGTGAATGCTGGTAATGGACAGTGGGGAAAAAAGGCCCATCAAGATGTTCTAGATGCAATACAATGGTGTATCGATGCGAATATTGCTGATAAAGATAAGATCGCGGTCTTTGGAGCCAGCTATGGAGGCTATGAAGCGCTAGCCAGCCTGACCTTCTCTCCCGATCTCTTCGCCTGCGCTGTCTCTATATGCGGGCCGTCAAATTTAAAGACTGTTTTGGATGGAGTCCCCTTTTACTGGGAGTTTCCAGACTCTCCGCTTGCTGATAAGATGAAGTATTTTACAAAGAATGCTTTTATCAAGAGCATGGGAGGCAATCCCGATAAAGAGGATGAGATTCCCTACCTCCAAGACTGCTCTCCGCTTAATTATGTCGATAGGATTCAAAAACCCTTGTTACTCGTGCATGGGGCTAACGACCCTATCGTTGCTGGTCGCGAATCGGATCAGATTTTTGAAAAGATGAAGGAAAAGAGGCTGCCGGTTACCTATCTCTCGTTCCCTGACGAAGGGCATGGCATTACGAAATTCGATAATATGATGTGCTATTTAGCTCATACCGAATGGCTCTTGGCCACGTTCTTAGGGGGCTCTTACGAGCCCATTTCTCGAGAAAAAATAGAATCTTCAAGCGCAATCATACGCTCTCATAACATGAGCCTTGAAAGCCTCTGTAATTCTTTGCCCTAACCTCCGAGCGAGCCCTCCCACTCCTTCACAAAGTGGAGGAGGGTGTTCTTATCTGGCTGCTGGCGCAGGAGCTCCAAGGCTCTATCATCGCTGCTCAGATAGGCGATCTTCGAGAGCAGCTTGAGGTGTCTTGTATCTTCACAGGCAAAGAGAAAGAAGAGGGTGTGGACCGGCTTCCCATCGAGTGCACCATAGGAGAGGGGAGTTTGCGGGAAGACGACCGTGATGAGGTCGAAGTGGGTGTTTAGAAGAAAGTCGCGCGTATGAGGAACACCGATTCCACGGCCGAGGGCCGTTGGCATCATCCTCTCACGGTCAAGCAGAAGGTCTGTTAGAACATCAGCATCAAGTGAGAAGCGCCTTGCGACCTGCGCCATGGTTCGACGAATGACCTCTTCCTTCGTATCGCCAGGTACATGGCAGTAGACTCCACCGCGAAAGATGGCTCTATAGAGGTTGAACTGGTGGATACCTGCAAGGCGTGAGGTATCGATGGAGCGCTCCTCCATCGGTCCTGAGAGGAAACCCTCTGCGCTATGGCGATTCATCATCCACGCTTCAATTTCCGACCTGCTAAAACGGTGCTTTCCCCCGATCTCGTAGGCCGGGAGCGCACCCTCCTCAACCCACTGCTCAATCGCTTCAGGTGTAACATTAAGGAGGCGCGCCACCTCTTCCATCTTCAAATCCATAAAGCACCTCCTCCGAAACCTTGGGTCATTCTCACGAAATAACTATAATGTTTTACTCCGTCATATGTCAATCCCTGCCTTTGCATTGTCACTCTCTTGGGAGCTTCGTCCCAAACCCCACCAGAGGGCAAGCCCTCTGGACACCCATTATTATTGAACGTTTGACCATAGATTTTTTTTCATAGATGCTATCCTATCGAAAAGGCGGAGCCTTTTCGATAGGGGGCTATTACCTTTGCAAGACAAACATTACGGCCAAAGAAAAACGCAATGGGTGTTGAGAGGGCGAAAGGCCCTCTCGTCGGGGTTTGGGGGCGAAGCTCCCAAAGAATGTTACAGTAACAGCGCTCTTAAGAGGTGAAGAGGGCGATAACCTCTTCGCTCGTTTCGGCGGCAAGAAGCGATTTGCGCCGTTTGCGATCTTTGAGGGCGGTTGTGAGGCGTGATAGGATTTGCAAGTATTCGGTCTGCTTATCATCTGGGCCGCCGACAAGAAAGATAAGGCTGACGGGCCCACCGTCGATGGCATCCCAGGGAATACCCTGCTTTTGGAGGCCAATGGCGATGAAGAAGTCTTGGTAGCCTGGAAGCTTAGCATGAGGTATGGCGACTCCCATGCCGATTCCGGTGGAGACAATTTTTTCGCGAGCTAAGACGGCATCTAAGAAGGCGGCTTGATCGGTGAGCTTGGCGGCAGCGGCTAATAGGGCAACGAGCTCGTGTAGCGCCGCATCGCGAGTTGTTGCTCGCAAAAATGAGATCTGATTTGGACTCAAATACTCTTGTAGCTCTCTCATCGGCTAATCGCTTCCCGTGTGGCCAAATCCGCCCTCTCCACGCTCTGTTGTAGAGAGCTCCTTTACGAAGAAGAGGCCTTGTACGACGGGGGTAACGACGAGCTGAGCGATGCGCGCTCCTGCTTCAATAACAAAGCTGCTTGGCCCATGATTGATGAGGATGACGCCGATCTCACCCCGATAGTCCGCATCAATTGTCCCTGGCGTATTTAAGACGGTGATTCCGAACTTTAAGGCAAGACCGCTGCGCGGTCTGATTTGGATCTCAAACCCTGGCGGGATTTCAACTTTAAGACCTGTTGGCACAAGGGCCCTCTCTCCAGGCTCAATTGTGATGGTTGATCCAATGGCGGCAAAGAGGTCAGCACCTGCTGCTCCCGGCGTGGCATAGAGAGGAACCCTCCCCTTTTCTAAAAGGGTGATTCCAATCGCGATGGTTGGACTAAAGCTCCCTTGCTCGGTAATCTCGCGCAGGATAGAGGTCTTACCTGATTCTTCTCTGCTACTCAACTTCCAGTCCTCATTTTTGATCCGTGACGCTCTTTTGCATGAGATAGAAACTCCTCCAATGACGAGGAGAGTTCTGGGAAGACCTCACCTCCTGCATCGTCTGGCCCGCTCTTGTTCGCCTGGGGAGAGAGCAACGAGATAAACTGGATGAGGCTTTGGCGGAGCTGACCCCTTGGCACGATACAGTCAATAAGACCGTGCTCAACCAGGAATTCCGAGTGTTGGGCCTCTGGAGGAAGCTTGGCTTGAATTGTCTGTTCAATCACCCGAGGTCCTGCAAAACAGATGAGAGCCTTGGGCTCTGCAATGATGATATCTCCAAGAGAGGCAAAGGAGGCGGTCACTCCACCTGAGGTTGGGTTTGTCAGAACAGAGATGTAGGGAACCCCTGCATCATCTAATCTGGCAAGTGCTGCCGAGGTCTTGGCCATCTGCATGAGAGAGAAGATTGACTCCTGCATTCGGGCGCCACCTGAGGCTGAGACGATGATGAGAGGAAGGCGCTCGGCTGCGCTCTGCTCGATGAGTCTTGTAACTCTCTCACCAACAACCGATCCCATGGAACCACCCATAAAATCAAAATCGAGGACGCCGAGGGCAATGGGTAGTCCATTCAATCTGGCAACGCCACAGGATACTCCCTCATTGGAGCTTGATTTTGCTCGCGCGGCTTCAAGACGTGAGCGGTAGCTCTCAGTATCGACGAAGTTCAATACATCTGTTGAGACGACCGACTCATAGAGTGGAACGAACGAATCGGGATCAGTTAGACTCTTAATCCTCTCTATTGCAGGGAGGCGGTAGTGGTGGTTGCACTTGGGACAGCAGCATAAGTTGGCTGCCAGATCCCTGTCATGGATGAGCTCATGGCATCCTGAACACTTCAGCCATCCGCTGAAGCCCTCTTTGCGCGCCGCCTGGACCTTAATCTTTGGCTTGTTGCGAGAGAAGAGCCCCATAGATTTACCCCTCAATATGTTCAATCTTCCAAATGCCTATCGCATGAACCCGGGCGGCAAGGCCCGGGTTGACTTAAGTGGCAGGGGCGTCTCTCTAAAATATCTCAAAAGAGCAAGCCCTCTTCCTTCCACGAGCAACTAGTTTAGATAGAATTGGGTATAATTGACAGCCTTAAACAAATCAATTAGTCAATCATTTATCTATTTAAGGGCTGCAGCGTAACGCTCTTCGATATTTTGCC
This sequence comes from bacterium, assembly GCA_021809305.1. Taxonomy (GTDB): domain Bacteria; phylum Chlamydiota; class Chlamydiia; order Chlamydiales; family JAFEGQ01; genus JAKBAF01. The sequence goes on along the minus strand of JAKBAF010000003.1, from coordinate 686 downwards.
AGTTGACAACCTCCCAAATTTTTTTAAGATAATCTGGTCGTACGTTCTTGTACTGGAGGTAGTAGGCGTGCTCCCAGACATCGATTCCGAGGAGCGGAATGTATCCTTGAGTGCTCAAAGGATCTTGGTTGGCACATGTGGTGAGGACAAGGCGGTTCATAGCCTTATCGTAGCCCAGCCAACCCCATCCGGATCCCTGAATGGCACCAGCCATGGCGTTGAATTTTTCCTTAAACTTCTCAATTGAGCCAAAGAGCTGGTTGAGCGCTTGAGCAAGTGGCCCTTTGCTCTCTCTCCCGCCTCCCTCATCTTTTGGTGCCAAATTGGTCCAGAAGATCGCATGATTAATGTGGCCCCCTCCATTAAAGCGCAGTGCGGGTTGCCGGGCGATGACATCAGGAATGTCTCCTCTACTCACTGCCTCAAGAGATTTTTCGGATGCGGCATTGAAGTTTGTCACATAACCCTGATGGTGCTTCTTGTGGTGGAGCTCCATGATCTCTTTGCTGATCACAGGCTCAAGGGCGTCATAGGCGTACGGGAGCGCAGGTAGCTCCAAGTGGCCAAATATTTTTGGTATGGTCTCTGTCACCATCGATCTCCCTCCTTAAGTTTTGTTCCGTTTCAACCAACTTGGTTTTTACGCCAAAGAGGTATTTTTGCCAATGTCAGACCCTTGCCAATCA
>JAKBAF010000265.1 GCA_021809305.1 bacterium | reverse complement strand
CTGTGAATGATATTCACCAAGTCCATTACCTTTATCTGTTGCGACTCTAACAACAGTGTCACATAACGTCTTAAGCAGATCTTTGTTGATATCCTCCTCGCTCCACTGGCCCTTGCAAAAAGCGGTTGTAACGTGATCCGCAATAATTTCTCTTACATTCTGATCAATACGCCGTCTTTCCTGCCTGGATAGAGCTGCTATCGGCAGAGAGAGTGGATAAGCATTAAGCGCCTTACCAAGAATAGCAAGAGCATACTCTTTGAGCTCCGTATTCTCTTTGTAGGTCGTCTTCCACAAGGTAAGGTGGTGATAGAGAGCCCAAAGGATACTCTCTTTTCTATTTACGTCCGCGTGGATAAACTCCCCACCCACCTCCATCATGGCATCGATAGCTTCGGGTGAGGCCTCTCCTAGGAATATTTCGAATGATGCCTCGTCCTTGCAACAGAGCGCAGCAAGCACCTTCAATGCTTCAGGCTTATCGGCAAGGCCCTCCCGCAACCTGGGGATCAGGCATTTAGGGTGGATTGTCGTAATCACAGTAAGCGAGAGGCTGTCCATAGCTAGCTCAAGCGCCAACGCAAGCTTTGCGGTCGTGGGTTCGGGAGGGACACCCTCTTTAGTGACTTCCTGGGCAAGCGCCTTAAGAATGATAATTAGCTTCTTTGGGTCGGCTTTGACAGCAGCAATGATGGCCTTGAATTGCTCCTCGTCCGCATGCTTAACGAGCCCATAAAGCTCCTCGTCGCTAGCAGATTGGGCCTTGCGAGCTATCTCGGATTTCTCTCTCAGCGTAAGGAAGAGCTCCATCCCCGCATCAACTGAATTACTTAAAGGAAGCGGAGGAGAGCCTGCCAAAGCTATAAGCTCTATCTCATTGTCACTCTCCTCTTCCTTATGTGGTGCACGAGCGCAATAAACAACACCCTCGCCAATAAGGCCTAGCGCAACAAGAACGGCAGCGCTTGGCAGCAGCTTCCTAGCCTCTAGCAGATTGAAACGCCTGCCAAGAAAGAGACGATCGATGGCGGCAAAGCCCCCGTAAAGCATAGCTCCTACAGCTGCACCTGCTACCCCTGGATGCTTTGAAACTCCATCACATGCGACCATTTCGTAAATCTCTCTTTGGTTAAAGAACTAATATAACAACTACGAACTACTTAATCGCGATACGCATTAGGAACTTCTATTTCTAGCTTCTCACAAAGTTGCTTCGCCTTCTCGATTACCTGATCTCTTTCCACCTCATCCCAACCGTCGAAGTTAGCCACTGCAAAGCTTCTTTCAAAGTCTCGTGTCCAATCAGCATCCTTTACGTCTTTATCCTTTGCTACGTCGAGTGCAAGATTAAGAACATCAAGAAGGACACCACTATCGGAAATCTTACCCATGTTTTGGTCGAACAAATCCCTCATAATGCTATCGAAAGAATTCAATTTATTATCTGCCCTGAAAGCCCTTGCAAGTTTTACCAGCTGAGGGAAATAGTCTTGTGAAATTTTGCCGAACTCCGCACCCCTACTGCCTGCAAGGCATGAGAAGAGGTTCTCTAGATTTTCAGGGGTGATCTGATCCTTCTGCCAACCCCCCGCAAAGAAGGTATCTGCGACGTGATCTTTAATAGCTTGTTGCACATCCACGCCATAGCCGTCGAACGTATCGACCAACTTCAGCGATAGGGCAAACGAATACTCTTTCAGCGCCTTGGTAAGAATCCCGAAATGACGCTCTTTAAGGGCAGCCTCTGGAGAATCCTCGTCGAAAGAGAGATACTGCAGATACGAATCAGAAAGGCACTTACACAGGGCCTTAAGAATGGCCTCTTGCCCGCCCTCATGGTATGCAATAACATTACCACTAGCCGTCATCATGACTTCGATAGGCTCCGGAGAAGAGGCGCCATTGACAAAGCTATTAAATTTATTTCTGTCAACGTCGCAGGCCTTAGCGAGCTCCTTCAATTTGACGGGCTGCTCAGCATAGGCTTCCTGCAACCTGGGGATCAGGCATTCGGGATGAATTGTAGTAATCACAGCAAACGAGAGCCGGCCTTCAGTTAGCGGCAGCGCGATACCGAGTTTTATTTTCATTTCTTGTGTTTCTGAAAAGGGGTATATCACCGCCTTATTCTTATACACTTCCTGAGCAAGCGCCTTGAGAATGATCACGAGCTTCTCCGGCTCGTCCTCAAGCGCATCCCAGATGACCTTAAACTGCTCTCTATTTGCATGCTTAACGAGCCCATAAAGATGCTCGTTATCAACTTCTTTGGCCTTAGCAATAATCGCTTCGTTGGTAACTTCTTTTGGTCCGCCGTCTTCGTCGAACAAGAATTGCTCGATATGCAACTCCGACGCTGATGTCAAGAGAAGAGGAGCACCGGCCAACTCAGTAAGAGCTACCTCAGCAATACTCGCCGCCAATTCTTCACCCGCACGCTTCTTAGATGCTCTGCTATAGGCAACACCCTCGCCAATAAGACCTAGCGCAACAAGAACGGCGCCGCCTGGAAGCAGCTTCTTGGCCTCCAGCAGATTGAAACGCCTACCAAGAAAGACACGATCGATGGCCGCAAAGCCCCCATAAAGCATCGCTCCTACAGCTGCTACCGCTACCCCTGGATGCTTTGAAACTCCATCACATGCGACCATGACCATATCTCCTATCGCTAATTGCTAAACTCCCGTTGGAGCTCTAATGTATGGAAGTAGTATCTCATATTATAAGAAAAAAATCAACAAAAACCCAGCGTAGTGAGTTATGTA
>JAKBAF010000264.1 GCA_021809305.1 bacterium | reverse complement strand
ATGATGACGACCACGCGGTAGGGTATTGCATAGAGAACATCGGCAAGGCGCATCATCGACTCATCGATGCGCCCTCCTGTATAGCCAGCAATCCCTCCCCAGATCACCCCCAAGACAACGTCAATAAGAGCGGCTGTTACGCCAACAAAGAGAGAGATTCTTGCGCCAAACCAGACGCGTGTGAAGACATCTCGCCCCAGATCATCACTCCCGAACCAGAATTCAAGACCTGGCGGTGTATTCGCTTTTGGGAGCTGCACCTCATAGTAGGTGTAGTGGGAGAGCATCGGGATCACAATGGCGCCAAGTGCCAGAAGGATAAGAAAGATAAGGCTCCATAGGGCAAGACGCCGATTCTTAAAACGCCGCCAGACATCTTGCCAGTAGGAGAGGCTTAAAGTTTGTTGGAAGCTCTCTGATTTAAATTGATGCTCTCCAAGGGGTAAAAAGAGTGGATCGCTCATGATCGCACCACATGCGGTGCATCGCCAAATTTTATGCGCGGGTCAAGAAGGCTGTAGCCAATATCGACAAGGAAGACGGCAACAAGGAGGATGGCCCCGTAAAAGACTGTCATCCCCATGATCACCGTGTAGTCGCGGTTCATCACGCTTGTAACAAACCACTGCCCAAGCCCCGGTACGCCATAGATTCGCTCAACAATAAAGCTGCCGGTTAGGATGTTTGTAATGAGTGGCCCTAGATAGGTAAGGACGGGGAGTATGGCATTGCGAAGGGCGTGGCGAAAGACTGTGGCATAAGGGCCGAGCCCCTTGCTTTTGGCCGTCTTTATGTAGTCTTGGACCAGTACCTCAAGCATACTGGAGCGAGTAAGACGCGCGATAAAGGCGCAGGGCATTGCGGCAAGAGAGCAGGCCGGCAGAATCGACTGCGAAAAGGAGCCCCACCTTGCAACAGGGAGCCATCTGAGTTTAATTGCAAAAAAATATTGAAAGAAGGCCGCAAGTAGGAAGCTTGGGATGGATATCCCGATAACAGCTATCAGCATCGCACTGTAGTCCTGCCAGCGGTTGTGGTTAACAGCTGCCACAACTCCTAAAGCTAGGCCAACGACAAGCGCGATGAGGAGCGCTTCGGCACCGAGCATGGCAGAGACGGGAAACCCCTGGGCAATGATCTCATTAACCGTGCGTGTCTTGTACTTAAATGAGGGGCCAAGATCCCAGGTCACCACCCCTTTTAAGTAGTGAAGATACTGGACAGGGAGGGGGTCTGTTAGGTGGTAGTGGCGCCTTAAGTTGAGCATGATCTCTTCTGGGACGGCGTGCTCGGTTGTGAAGGGGTCACCTGGTATGGCCTTCATCATGAAGAAGGTCACCGTGATCAAGATCCAGAGGGAGAGGATCAGATAGGCAAGTTTTTTTAGCGTATAGAGCAGCATGGGTCTCGTTAGGGATGGGTCCTATGGGAAAAATATGAAAGATTGAAGCGATAAACTCGAGCTAAATTTCACCAAAGAGGCGAACTTGCCGATAAACCGATGGGTTCGTGCTTTACAAAAGGAGCTCCCTACAATCGCTCACTCGACCCTCTTTCGCTCCTTGCTGGCGAAAGATGGGGACAAAGCAGTCTTGGCTCACTCTCAAGCTCGGCCCATCTAAAATCACACATTCCAAGCGGCGTAAAGACCTCCCCATGAAGACGGGGGCTCTTTAGATAGTTGTAAGAGAGAAAAAAGAGGGGAATGACTGGCATCTGCTCGAGCAGTAGCTTTTCTGCCTGATCGATGAGCGCCTCTCGCGCTGCTACATCTCTCTCATGGGAGGCGAGCTCGAGCAGGGCGATGTAGCGCGCATCCTCCCATCCCGTATTGTTAAGCCATCCTTGGGGGTGGGTGTTGCAATATTTAAAGACGCTTAGAAAGTCCATCCCATCCGCCACATTGGCCATCGAGGCAAGCCGGCCAATGCTAAAATCACCCTTGCGAAGGGAGTTTATATGGCTCATCCACTCTTTGCCTTGTAAGACAACATCGAGGCCGAAGAGGTCGCGCCAGCACTCTTGAATCGCCGTTGCGATGCGAAGATGGTCATCAGCGCTATTGAAGTTCAGCATTAAAGGGGGGATTTCGGCAGCTTTGAGGCCGAGTTCCGCAAGGCCAAGCTCCATAAGGGCCTTGGCCTCTTCTCGCTGGCTATGGGGAGCGATGATCGGCTCTCTTTGGCGCACAAGAGAGGGGATAAGCCTTGTAGCTGGCGTATGGGTCTCTGCGGTGAGAAAGGTGACAAGGGCGGCCCGATCGATGGCAAGAGAGAGCGCCCGTCTGACCTTTGCATTATTCAGAGGAGGTTTATGGGTGTTGATCTCATACCAGTAGACAACAGCTACGGGTAGCGTATGCAAGAGACAAGCCGCCCTAAGGTCAGGGACGGCATCGAAGGGAACAACTGAGAAGGGAGAGCCTGCAAAATCAAGCTCGCCCCTCTCAAACATAGAGAGCTCGGTATTCTCGTTTCCGATGAATGACATCTCGATACCGCCGAGATGCACAGCTGCGGCATCCCAAAAGAGACGGTTCTTCTTCACATGGAGCTCCTCTCCTTTACTCCATCGATCTAGTGCAAATGGCCCACTAAAGACCTCTTCGGCATGACTCTTATGCAAGGGGAAAAATAGCGGGAGGGTCGTTAGGTCGAGAAAGTAGGGAGTGGGGCTTGCGAGCTCAACAATCAAGGTATGGGGATTTGGAGCCGAGACTCCGAGGAGCGAGGAGGGCAAGAGCCCCTGCTTCACCTTCTCAGCATTCTTTAT
>JAKBAF010000263.1 GCA_021809305.1 bacterium | reverse complement strand
GTAAAGAAGTGAGGGGTAATAGTGGGATAGCGCCTCCGTGTCTCCTGGACGATCTGAACATAAAAATCGAGGGGATAGTCGGCAAGGCCGCCTTGCAGGAGCACAGTTGAGAGGCCAGCTCTGTAAGCTTTGTCAATATGGAGCAGGGTTTCTTCAACATTTTTTTTATAGGCGTCTTTGGCTCCGGCATGACGATAGAAGGCGCAAAAGCTGCAGTCCGCATTGCAGATATTGGTATAGTTGGGGTTGGAGTCTAGGACGAAGGTCACCCGGTCTGCTGGGGTCTTTGCCTTGCGCAAAGAGTGCGCTCGCTCCTTAAGCTCCTCAAGGGGTGCCGAGAAGAGCTCCAGCCCCTGATCGAATTCTACTCTCTCTGCCACTTAGCTTAGCTCCTCTGCGCAAAAGTTTCCGCGCTCAAGTTAGCACTGGTTTTTTTTTCTAGCTAGTAGGTTGCAGGGCATAGGAAAGTAGGACAATTTTTTGGGTTGTGTGAATGGCGGGCACGCCTGTGGCTATCAAAATCCGTGTGATGTTGGCGCAGAAAAATAGCATATCCGAAGCAGGGACTGTTGCTACAGAGATGTCCAAAAAATCGTTTTAGTTTCCTGTGCCCTGAGCATTGGTAGTTGAGAAAATCCAAAAGGATTATGATTGGCTTTTCGGAAGATCTGTTTAAGGCATTCCATTATGAGCGTTCCCCCATCCGAGAGTCCAAATGAGATCCCTCTGCCTCAAGCAGAAATTGTAGAGAGTTCTCCATCCGAAGGGGTGGCCGAACTTGCAACGCCCCAAGGGGTTGCGACTTTAGGATTAGAGGAGCAGCTGAGCTCTTTGGGTAGCGTTGATGAGAAGATTCGATTCGCTCTCGGCGCGATGAAGAGCGCTCTTGTGCAAGAGGCGCCTATTCGCTTCAATGAGATTTGGGGGTGGCGCGCGATCTGCATTGAACTCTTTAAAGAGGGGGTCCATCCGGCTATTCGCGCGGAGCTTTGGGGTGAATACCAGGAGCTTAATGGTCAAGCGCGGAGCCTCAAAGAGCGCGTCGATGGAGCCTCGGAGTTAGCTGCGGCGCGCATAGAGCTCGCTATTGAGTCGATCGAATGCGGCCTCTCGGAAGCCCCTCCATCCACCCAATATGCTGGAGCTCAACTTGATGGCCCTGTCGCATACCTTTTTGAGAAGTATCGTGCACATCAGGGCGAGCTCACCCACTTAAACAGGTGGGCTGAAAAGGTCAATGCCCTTAGAAAAGAGCTAATTGCCCAGGAGATGCGCCTTGGGCGCAAGACTCGGCTCTTTCGCAGGCTATCGCTTGTCGGTGACCGGATCTTTCCGCGCCGCAAGGAGCTTATCAAAGAGGTGGGCGGCCTCTTTTTGGCTGAAGTTGATAGCTTTATCGAGCTCAGTTTTTCAAATGAACAACCGGAGCGCCCGCTCTATCTTTTGCGCGAGGAGATCAAAGCTTTTCAATCGCTAGCGAAGCTGCTGACCCTTTCAAGCCACACGTTCATTGAGGCACGAGGTCGCCTAAGTCGTAGCTGGGAGATGGTTCGAGAGAAAGAGAGAGAGCGGAAAGCGCGGCAGGGGCAACGCTTGGAACAACAGGCGAGCAGTAAGGAAGCCTCTCGAGCGCAAAAGAGTTTAGCAAAGCCGATAGCGACAGAGACGACGATGCGTGCGGTTGAGTCGCTATTCGAGCGCGAGAAGCGCCTTCTCGCGCTGCAGGGGAAGGGGAGAGAGGATTTGCGCGCGCTCGAGGAGTATCTTATGGAGCTAAGGGAGCGTCGCGCTGAGGCTAGGGTCCAGATTGAGGAGCTTCGAGGTCTTGCTAAAAGTTCGGGACTCACACTTGATGCTGCTCTATCTCTAGAAGAGAGACAGGGTAAGGAGCGCGACCGCCTCTCCCAATTAGAGAGTTCAATTTACCGGCTCGAGGCGCGCCTTGCATCGCTTGGCGAGCCCTCCAAGAGAGGGTAACCTCTTGGTTACCGGGCTCTCCATCTTTGATCTCGACGAGACTTTGCTCAAGGGGAATAGCAGCTTCCTGTTTGGCCGATTTCTTTATAGACATCACCACATTGGTCTATCAAAGGTCATTTATGCGCTTTGGATCTATTTTAGGCATAAAGTTTGCGGCCTTCATCTCAAGGAGCTCCATACTCGCCTATTCGGTCTCCTTTTTTTGGGGAGGGCAGCTCAAGAGATCGAGCAGGCGGCTAGTGATTTTATTCAACAACACCTGATCTCTCTGCTTGACCCTCTCATTTTAGGAGAGCTGCGGAGCGCTCAGGCAAGGGGAGAGAAGACACTCCTGCTCTCTAGCTCTCCGACCTTCCTTGTGGAGCGCATCGCCTCTCTGCTTGGCTTCAATGGATGGAAAGGCACCAACTATCTCAGTGACAAAGAGGGGAGATTAGAGCGCTGCGAAGATCCCTTTGATGGGCCGGCCAAAGTGAGCTTTGCGATCAGCTATGCGGCGCATCTCCCGGAGAATGAGAGGTTCATTTCTGCCTTCTCAGATAGTATTCACGACCTAAGCCTCCTCGAGCTTGCTGGACGGCCTAGTGCTGTACGGCCATGTAAAAAGCTCAAAAAAATTGCGTTGCTGCGCAGCTGGGCTATTCTTGGCTAGTAGGAATATGGCTGATGAGTTGAAGGGTGATGGGGCCGGAAATGAGGTCCGGATCGGCTTCTATGGCGGAACATTTGATCCTATCCATCTTGGGCACCTCAATTTGGCGCTTGCGCTGATGGAGGCGGCTCGGCTTGACGA
>JAKBAF010000262.1 GCA_021809305.1 bacterium | reverse complement strand
CTAGCAGCCGAATGGCGGGCTGCTCATCTTGCAGGAGGCGCGAGAGAGCATCGATCCGAATAGGAATGCGCGCGGCAGCCATCATAGCTAGTGTGCAGCTGCGCACTTGTTCATGGGGGTCGCTAACTAGCGCCTCTTGCACCTCTTTTGGAAGCGTTGCCAGGTAGCGCCGGAATCCCTTGCGACTCCCTCCTCCGCCTGCAGACTCTATAAGACCGCGTATTTGGGGAAGAAACTCTAGGGGAGATGGAGAGACGGAGGCGAGAAGGAGGCCAAGCTCCACTTTTTTCGGAACAGAACTTGCCAATAAGGGCTCGATCTCCTCTCGCGATAGGCGAGGAACCGTGTGGGAGCTGATTGGCAGATCAAGCTGCAGAACTCGTCCCCCATGCCCTTGCAGCCGTTGCTTGTGGTAATTTCTTGCCACAAGCCAAGAGGCGATGGCGAGAAGAAAGGCAGGGATAAGAGTGAATCCAACAGCTGATCTTGCAGCACCCTGCGGATTCCACACGAGCACAACTACCGCCCCGATGATGAAGCCGAGGCTTGCCGCATAGCCATTTGTTAAGAGGAGAGAGGCCTGCGCTAGCCTGACTGGAATAACGCCGCTGTTGTAGCGAGAGACCGGGTAGAAGACTCCCCATAGCGCGCCGAGCATGAGTACAAAGGTAGCAATCGGACCAATTAGGAGGTTTGGGACGAAGACCCATAGGGTGAGCGCAACTATGAGAGCTACAGGAGAGAGGAGGTTAGCTGCACTGATACCAAAGCGGCTTAAGACAAACTGTGTGAAAGGGTAAAGGAGGAGGCAGAGCCCTTCGGCAATGAGATAGATAGCGCCAACATAGAGGATCCACCCTTGCAAATCGAGTGGAACAAGCCGTGAAACAGCGTTAAATGAGAGAGCGGTAAGCAGAGGAATAAGAAAGAAGGTCAGGATACTCGCCACTCCCATTGAGAGGAGAAGGGGTCGTCTGAGAAAGAGACTCTCTCTGAAAAGAGAGCTTCCTTGCACCCCTTTGTGCCTCATCAACCTGGCGCGATGACGCGCGCTTGAGCCGGTGGTGCCGCCAAGCTGGATCACAAGAAAGATTTGCAAAACAAGGAGGAGTGCTACCGCAAAGATCATTGCCTGAGGCGTGACGTTTAGAAGGATGAGGAGCGCCGTGAGAGCACCAAGGAGACCCCCAGCCGGACCGAACCAATAGAGCCTTGTTAGCAGGAGGTCCGACTTCCCTGGATCAATTGTGGTATTGAGGAGGCCATGCTGCCCGGCTGCAATGAATAGAGCGGCTTGACTAAACGCAAATAGTAAAACCATCGCATGAGCTGGAAAAAAAGGGAGCAGGAGGCCGCCTAAAACGGTGGCGAAGAGAGTAACGCCAAGAATAACGAGCGCTGGCCAATAGGCGCTTCGTCCCCGGCCAAAAAGCGCGATGAGCAAGACCATAAGATGAGCCACAAGACCTCCGAAAAGGAGGGCTAGTGGAAGCCACCTAATAGAGATCAAATCCAAAAAAAGGCCGAAGACCCACACCCTCATCATCACAGCCGTTGCATGGGCTAAAAAGGCTGTCACACCAAGAAGGCCAGCTCGTCGCAAAATCACCTCTCCCTCTGGGAGGCTTGGATTAGGTGAGGAGGAGAGAGGGGTGCTGGTTGCCATTGAATCAAACATAATATGTGTCATATCAGCTTTTAGATTTGAGATAGGACAAACTTCGCACTCACCACCCCAACTCCCGGCTCCTCCTGCTCCGTTTGAAAAAAAGCATGGGTAACCGCTTCGAAATTTCATTGGTCAGCCGCCATTCGGTAGCAATCGAGGGATTAAATTGCTAACTTTCTCAAGAGCTCATTGCGAAATATGGCTGATTGGGGTAGGCTCATCTTGCCAAAGGGGAGGGAAATTGACCCCGTTAGCTCTCCCCTTGGTGAGTGGATGGCGGCTCTTTCTTGGCCAAAACGGCCGCAAAAATGCCCCGAGAAGAGAGCTCTAAGAGTTGCGGATTTTTCTTGTCAATCGGAGTCACGCGTGCTAGGAAGTATGGAACCTGAAATTGGTAGTGATGAATCCTACTTTCAAGAGGTCCTCAAACTCATTGATGTAGCGCTCAAGGAGGATATCCGCACAGGTGATATTACCTCCCAAGCTTGCATCGATAAAGGTGAGACCATCTCTGGGCGGCTGCTTTTGAAACAAGGCGGACGGGTCGCCGGGCTCCCCTTCTTAGAGCCCCTCTTCCAAAAGGTTGATCCTCATGTATGCGTACGCCTTTTTATAGAAGAGGGGTCCGAGCAGCGTGCAGGCACGGTCCTCGGCACCGTCACAGGCCCAGCGCAGGCCATCTTTAGCGCCGAGCGTGTTGCCCTCAACATCATTCAGCACGCCTCGGGTATTGCCACCATCACCGCAGAGTATGTAGAGCGCCTCGAGGGAATGGCATGTGAGATCTTAGACACTCGCAAAACCCTCCCAGGGTTAAGAGCGCTTCAAAAATATGCAGTTAAGGTCGGAGGCGGAAAGAACCACCGCCTTGGCTTAGATGATCGCTTTATTATCAAACGACACCACATCTGCTTTCTAGCAAGAGAGACCCGCCATCCCATCCGTGAAGCGATAAGGAAGGCACGCGCCTTTCGGGAGGGCACGAAGATTGAGGTCGAGGTCAAGTCCCTCGATATGATTGAAGAGGTGATCGAATCTGGCGCTGATATCATCCGTCTAGACAACCTCTCTTTGAGCCTCGTCCGTAAAGCAGTCGCTCTCGTAGA
>JAKBAF010000261.1 GCA_021809305.1 bacterium | reverse complement strand
ATGTCGGATTTATCTCACCACTGGCTGAATTTACCCCAAAGACTGTCGAAACGGCCCAGCTGCGCACAGACCTCGTCTACCGCCTACGCATCTATGCAGATAACCCAGACCATGGCTTGAAGCAAGGGATGCCAGTGACGGTTAAGCTGAGCACCAGCCGCGAAAGAGAGGAGGGCCAGTGAGTGAGAACCTTGTTGAGATTCGCAACCTCTCTAGAAGCTTCTGCCCGAAACTACCGCCTGCGCTCAAAGAGATAAATGCTGTCATTCCAAAGGGAAAGATTGTAGGGCTTGTCGGACCCGATGGCGCCGGAAAGACGACCCTGATGCGCCTCATTGCAGCCCTCCTTCGCCCCTCCAAAGGATCTATCAGCGTCGCAGGCCACGACACGGTAGAGGAGAGCGAAATGGTTCACTACTTGATAGGCTATATGCCGCAAAGGTTTGGGCTGTATGAGGACCTAACGGTGAGCCAAAACCTCGACCTCTATTCTGATCTCAAGGGGGTACTAGGCGATGAGCGCAAGGCCGCCTATGTTAAGCTCTTAAAATTTACAAGCCTTGAACCTTTCACAGACCGGCTCGCAGGCGCACTCTCTGGTGGGATGAAGCAGAAATTGGGGCTAGCCTGCGCCCTTCTCAAGCCACCTACCCTCTTGCTACTAGATGAGCCAAGCGTCGGTGTCGACCCCATTTCGAGACGTGAGCTTTGGAATATGGTCCACGAACTTTTGGAGGAGGGCATCTCTGTCCTCTGGAGTACCGCCTATCTAGATGAAGCGCAAGCGTGCGACTCCGTCATTCTTCTTAACGAAGGAGAGGTCCTCTACCAAGGTGAGCCGGAAGAGCTTACCAAGAGGGTGAAAGGGCGTGTCTTCACGATCACAAATATTGCTGGCAACAAACGCCTCTTACTGGCTCACATCTTGTCTCAAGAGAATGTAATCGATGGTGGAGTTCAAGGGAGAGACCTTCGCGTTGTGGTTCGAGAGGAGAGAGATCCTCCCCTAGACCTAAATCTGCTAGAAGGTGCGGCTCACGTAGAGCTCCATACCACCCCTCCCCGATTTGAGGACGCCTTCATTGATCTCCTAGGTGGCGGACCCCGAGGAGCCTCCTCATTAGCAGCACTTACGCCCGAGGTCTCAACACAGTCAGAGAGGGTCGTTGTTGCAGAGAAGCTGACAAAGAAATTCGGATCCTTTGTCGCAGCCGATCAGATCTCCTTTTCTATTAAAAAGGGCGAGATCTTTGGCCTGCTAGGACCTAACGGTGCTGGCAAGTCGACCACCTTCAAGATGATGTGTGGTTTAAGCGCTCCGACATCTGGCAGCGGGACGATCAACGGCTTGGATCTTCAAGTCGCTCCGGGCAAGGCTCGAGCTCGCATCGGCTATATGGCGCAGAAATTCTCCCTCTACGGCAGCCTAACAGTGCGTCAGAACCTAGAATTCTTTTCAGGCATTTACAACCTCAAAGGAGGGCGGCAGCGCGAAGCCATTGAGCAGTCTGTCGAAATATTTAATCTAAAGCCCTTCCTGAACTTCTCAGCTGACTCCCTCTCGCTTGGCTTCAAACAGCGGCTAGCCCTTGCCTGTGCCACCATGCACCACCCCGAAGTGCTCTTCTTGGACGAGCCCACCTCAGGTGTCGACCCTATCACGAGACGAGAATTTTGGAACCACATCAACGGCCTCGTGGGCCGCGGGGTCACAATCATGGTGACAACCCACTTCATGGATGAGGCAGAATACTGTGATCGCATCGCCCTCATCTATCGCGGCAGAGCCATTAATATCGCCACCCCGGATGAGCTGAAGGAGAGGGTGCGATCGCAGGACCTCCCGAGCCCCACCCTAGAAGACGCCTTTGTCAAACTCATTGAGGAGTATGACACGCAAAAATGACGACAGTTAAGCGCCTCTACTTTTTACAGGAAGGACGAGGGCGCAGAATGAAGGCGCTGATAAAAAAAGAATTTTTCCAGATCTTGAGAGACCCAAGCAGCATTCTAATTAGCATTATCTTACCCCTCATCCTTCTCTTCTTATATGGATTTGGAATGTCATTAGATCTAAACCATCTACGCATTGGGCTTGTTTTAGAGGAGACCTCACCTGATGCCATCACCTTTGCAGAGTCTTTTACGGGCTCGCGCTACTTCGATGTGACAATGGCCCGAGATAGAAGGGAGATCCTAGGTGATCTCACAAGCGGTGCAATCCGCGGATTTGTCGTTATCCCCTCCTACTTTTCGCAATTTAGAAAACGGCCCGATACGATTGCGCCAATTCAAGTGATCGCTGATGGGAGTGAGCCCAATACAGCCAACTTCGTCCAATACTACGCGCAAGGAGCCTACCAGAACTGGTTACAGCAGGAGGCCATCAGCGATGATCTGCGTGGTTTGAATCTTGTCACCTCGCAGCCCCGCTTCTGGTATAACGAGGAGCTGGAGAGTCGCAATAATCTGCTCTCGGGCTCTCTTGCCATTATCATGACGCTCATCGGCACCCTTTTGACCTCACTTGTTGTGGCACGCGAATGGGAGAGAGGCACCATGGAGGCGTTGATCTCCACGATAGTCCGGCCGATAGAGCTTGTTATGAGCAAATTAATTGCCTACTTTGTATTGGGGATGCTGTCGATGACCGTCTGTGTGGTCATCTCTGTCTTCGGCTATGGGCTTCCGATGCGAGGGTCGTTCGCGCTCCTTGCCCTTGTCTCGGCGATCTTCCTCTTTTGCGCCCTAAGTATAGGGCTCCTGATCTCTACCACCTC
>JAKBAF010000260.1 GCA_021809305.1 bacterium | reverse complement strand
AAGGCCCCCCTCCTTTAAAGACTTGGAGGCCGGCTTTCGCGGCGGCAGGTGCAACGGCATATCATTTGCTAGAAGGGCCGCCTCAAGCCAGCTCTCCGCCAGCGTCGGATGGGCGTGAATGGTGTCACTCACAGACTCAACCGTTAACTCATTGGCAATAGCAAGTGTTGCCTCTGCAATCAAGAGGGAGGCTTCGTGACCCATCACTTGAGCACCGAGAATCTCTCCGCTCTTCCTATCCACAACAATCTGCGCAAACCCGTCCAGCTCAATTGCTGCCTGTGATTTTCCAAGAGCTTGGAAAGGAAACCGTCCAACTTGCGCATCGTAGCCTGCAGCCTTTGCTCGCTGCAAGGTGTATCCAACGGTGGCCACCTCTGGATGGGTGAAGATGACAGACGGCACTGCGCGGTAGTCCATATTAACCCTCTCACCCGTACAATTTAGGGCGGCCACTATCCCTTGATGCGAGGCCATATGGGCCAGCAGGTACTTACCTGTAATATCCCCAATAGCATAGATACCCGGAATATTTGTCTCGAGCCGCTCATTTACCGGAATCGCTCCGCTCAAACCAACAACAACACCAGCCCTTTCAAGTCCAACATCATCTGTATTGAGCTTTCTCCCAACAGCGACAAGGGCCATATCCCCGACAATTGGCTTTTCACCCTTGATGCGAACCGAGATCCCGTCTCCTGTGCGATCGATCCCTTCCACCATCACCTCAGTGCGGATTTCAATGCCCTCCTTCTCAAGAGCTGCTCGCAGGAGTCGCGACACCTCCTCACCCTCTGGCGAGATAATCAAGGGGAGCATCTCTAAAATAACCACCTCGCACCCAAGCAGCCTATAGAGAGAGGCGGCCTCACATCCAATCACCCCTCCACCGATAATCACAAGTCGCCGCGGGAGTCTCTTCAAATCGAGAATTGAGGTCGATGAGTGGACCCTCTCCCAATCAAAGGGGAAGCTCGCCATCGATCGAACCTCAGACCCCGTTGCCACAATCGTGGCCTTTGCTTGAAGCAGCGCGTTATTCTCTCCAAGCACCTTAATCTCATTTGGTCCCGTGAAGCGTCCGTGCCCTTTAAAAATCGCGATGCCGTTCGACTCAATTAGCCCTCTTAAGCCATCGCGTAATCCTTTGACAACGCGGTCCTTTCGCTCTGTCATCTTGGCAAAGTCAAATGAGACCTCCCCAACGCTAATACCATACTCCTCCGACCTCCTGATCTGACGCAGGAGCTCCGCATTTGCAATAAGGGTCTTTGTTGGAATGCATCCCCAATTCAAACAGGTGCCGCCGAGCCGCTCCTTCTCAACAAGCGCAACACTCGCCCCACGAGATGCTGCCTTAATTGCCGCTACATAGCCCCCAGGTCCCCCTCCAATGACAACTACATCGTAGCTCGTCTTACGCTCCATCCTTCTCCCTCATGCCGTTAAATATCCAAGCCCTCTATCCTATCAAAACACCAGGTTATGGTGTTAAAGTGAAGAAATCGCATCATCAAATTAAGCAGATCTTGCCAAGAAACCAAAGTGTAGGATAATCGTATGCGACGCGGGGCATATAGTCTCTTAAGTTAGGTGGGGGAGATGAGCGGGGCAAAAAATCGAAAGTTGTGTTGGAGTTGCGAAGGAAGCGTCCATATCCACGCGACAAAATGTCCCTTCTGTGCAACCGACCTCACAGGTGAGCCCCCAAAAAAGGTCGCCACTGCCTCTACCCCTGCAGCACCCTATTCCAAATCTAAAGCTACGGCCCCTCCACCTCCGCCCTATCAACGACAGCCAGCACCAATTGGCCCAAGCGAATACATGGGCTCAAACGACGCCGAGAAGAGCACGCCAGAGCCAGTGCAAAGGGCGCATCCAACTGATGACCCTGGCTCCCGTGCAGCCCTAATCCCTATGCTCCTCCTCCTTCCAGGCGCCTTCTTTCTTCTCTTCAGCACCATCCTTCTTCTCTTCTCATCCGATGGCGTCTTGACACTTCAATGGAATGCACGCTACTGGATGCTCTATCTAGCGCTTGCTCTTCCCCTCATCTACTTCGGCTCGGTCTGCCTCTATAAGCTTGAAAGAGATCGCAGTAAGGGTTAACCCCCCCTTATTCGGCCAAGAATCGGCCAAATCTCCCTGAATTCGGCCAAAACAGCTTGGAAAAATGGCCGTATTAGAGGGAATCGGACAATTTATGAGCTCAAAAGATAGGAAATTGGCCGTATTACACCAATTAAGCCAGGAGACAGGGCCTATCGGCCTGCAAGAATTACTGGCGAAATTGGGAGAAGGTTACCCAGAGCGCACTCTGCGACGATGGCTCTCTCAGCTCGTCAATGAAGGACTAGTCGAAAAGCTCGGATCTACCCGAGGAGCAAGGTACCGAGTTGCGGATCGCGGTTGCAGACAGACGGACAGCCCCTCTCGTTACCCTAGGTCAAAGCGCGCCGAGATTGCCCTACAAGTGCGATGTTCATTTGATGAGATACGGGCGCGCTACAGGCAGCCGCGTCGCGCTCTTCTTCGCAACATCATCCTTAACAAACGAGTGGGAGCGGCTCTAAATGAATACATCCATTCTCAAAGTCTAGACCTAGCGGCAAAAGAAGATCGAACTGCTTTTTTGGAAGATCTTCAAGAGGATTTGAGGGAGATAGATGGGAATTACATCGCGGCCTTTGGAATCACTGCTGAGGAATTAAAAGCTTGGATGGTGGCACAAGATGAGACGCGCTCTCAGCCTTAACGCCAAAGGCCATTCCTGCACAAGAT
>JAKBAF010000259.1 GCA_021809305.1 bacterium | reverse complement strand
TTTTATGAGCATCATCTGTCACGTTCTGCAAATGGCTAATATGTCCAATTGAGCGCAGAGAGCCCTCACCCAGTTTACGCAGGCGCTCCGCCAAGACATCCGTCATGCCCAAGAGCTGGTCAGCTTGTTCATCTAGCAGGAGGTGGTAATCGCGGAAGTGGCTGCCGGACATATGCCAGTGAAAACTCTTTGTCTTTACATATAGGGCAAAGGCGTCCGCAATTAATGGATTTATAGCCACCGCGATTTCGTGACGGCCCTTTTCCTTAAGGTCACTTGGCGTTGCGAGTTGTGCCGCTATTCTCTCTTTCTTCATTAGTAAGGCCCTCTTACTGGTTGAGGTTTTTTAATATTTAATCACCCGTTTAGGTGCCAGATGGCACCATTTAGCGCTGTTGCGTAAGCCACCCAGAGCAGGTAAGGAAGCAGCAGATAGGCGGCCAATGGGCGAATGCGGTGGAAGCTCCAGATCGTGGCAATAATGAGAAGGAGCAGGAGGAGAATATCAATCAGCGCAAAGAAGGGGCTATGCAACCAAAAGAAGAGGCCTGACCAGATAAGGTTAGCAACAAGTTGCAGGGAAAAGAAGAGGTAGGCCCACCCCTTTGCTCTTCTTGTAGGGGTCAGCCAAATGAGCCATAGAGCTACCCCCATAAGGATGTAGAGAACGGTCCAAATAGGCCCAAAAAGAAAATTGGGCGGTGTCCAGAAGGGCTTAGCTAGTGAGGGGTACCACGTGCTAACGCCACTTGAGGTGAGCCACCCCCCCATTAGCTCTACGAGAAGGCAGACCCCGATAAGGGCCAAAAGCATCACGATATTGGCTGTCTTCATTTTCAAAGGATCTCCAAGGTGGCAATGACCACTCTTCTTTTTACATTGTGCATATTTAGGATAATAACAAACGAAAATTTTTCTGATTTCTAATAATTAACTATTGACTCAACTCTATTTATTAGTCATGATGCGAATAGAAGAAGCAAAAAGTTTACTACTATGCGAGTCAAGATCGTAACTGCGAGTGGGTTAAAGTTCTGGACGGAGAGCTTTGGCAGGGCATCAGATCCCGCCTGTCTTCTAATAGCGGGGGCTGGTGCTCCATCACGTTTTTGGACAGATCATTTTGCGACAGGGCTTGCTCGGCGAGGCTACTTTGTCATTCGCTACGACCAGCGAGATGTAGGCCTCTCATCTAGTGTGGACTATGAGCGTAACCCCTATACGGTCGCAGACCTCGCCATGGACGCGCTACGAGTCCTCGATGGCTATGCTATACGTAGGGCCCATCTCATCGGCCACTCATTTGGAGGATGTGTGGCGCAATTCATTGCCGCCTATCATGGAGAGCAGGCTTTGAGTTTGACATCCATTGCATCTGGGCCAATTGGTGCTTCCACAATTGAGGATGGCCTTCCGCCTGCAAAAGACTTGCAGGCGCTTAAGAAGAGGTGGGGGAGCTTATTCGAAAGGATGGTCAAGAGGAATACGGAAAAGGGTATGCGATTCTATGTCAAGATCATACGCTATCTCAACGGTGATCTAACTCTTGACAAGGAGACAGCGGCGGCCTACACAAAAGACCTCTTTGAGCGCTGTAACCATCCACTAACCACCTACAAAAGCGCCTTAAATATCGTGGAGAAAACCCTTCAAACCTTTGAGGATCGAAGGGGGGCGCTCGGTCAGGTTCGAGTACCCTCTCTTATTATCCACGGTGACAAAGATATTATCGTTCCGCTCGACAAGGGGGGACGAGCCACCCACGAGGCGATCTCTGGCTCCCAATTTCTCATTATCTCTGGGATGGGTCACATGCTCTTCAATGGGGAGCTAGAGAGGCAACTGATTGTGGCGGTAGGCGATCATCTCGATATCGTCCCAAGAGGGGAGAGAGAGCCCCGTCTTTGGGTTTAACGCTTCCCTCGGCCTTCTTTTTTTCCGCTGCCCACTCTATGTTATACTGGATGGAACTTCCTAAAGGCGGCTCTTCATGCAACAGCTCATCGCGGGCATTCACAAATTCCAGCAGGACGAACTTGGGAGGTACCAGGAATTATTCCACCGTCTCTCAAGGGAGGGTCAAAATCCTCACACGCTGTTTATCACCTGTTCGGATTCGAGGGTATTGGCCGAGTTAATCACACAGAGCCAGCCGGGTGATCTCTTTGTCGTGAAGAATGTGGGCAATATCGTTCCTCGCGCCGATGTCAGCGGCAGCACGAATTCAACGGCAGCGGCCATCGAATTTGCTATACAATCGCTTGGCGTCAGTGACGTGGTAGTCTGTGGCCACTCGCTATGCGGCGCGATGGCGGCACTACTTGAGGGCTTGCCAGGGCAAGAATCGATGCCACATTTGCGTGAATGGCTCGAATTCGCATCCCCGGTTAGACAACTGATCGAGCGAGATTATGGATATTTGAAAGACCCCGATGCGCGCATGACGGCGGCGGCGGAGGAGAATGTGCTCTTTGCACTGGAGAATCTCCACACCTATCCGGTGGTAGCGGAGCGCCTTGCAGCGGGCACCTTGCGTCTACATGGCTGGTTCTTTAGAATTGCAACGGCTGAAATGTTTGCATACGATCCTGCCACGCAGCAGTTCCAGCCTATTCAGCGTCCGTCCTAACGGGGTCAGCGTCCGTCATAAAGCAAGGGTTAGAGCTGCAATTTGTGCTCGTGCTTCCCTGAGAAATTCATCCAATTCTCACGTTTGCGGCACTCCCCCGGGTTAGGGTGTTAATTTTGTGACCTTTTTTGGACTCCAGCATCACATGGATTACGC
>JAKBAF010000258.1 GCA_021809305.1 bacterium | reverse complement strand
AAATAACATTTTGGAATACAATATGCCTTCTAAAATCATGGGGGCAAGATGGAACGCATTAGTAATAGTTTGGGGATTCGATCGGGACAACCGGGCGCCCGAGGCAATCGCTTCGCCCTAGCGACAGCTATCGCCTCTTATCTGGGAGCCGGCTCCTTTGCAGCAGCTGCTTACTTTTGCAAGGCGCATCGCCTTGCGCCTTTGGCCAAAAAAGGATCTCTTGCTTTGGTCGGACTGGGAAGCGCTGTAGGAATTGGTCGAGCCGCCACTCGCTGCTTTTCCACCAACCCCAAACTCCCCGACGGACCAAAACCCTTCGATCTATCGAAGTATGAGCTCAACAAAGAAGAGGCTAAAGCAAAAATCGCAGAATTAATGGATGGCGATAACCCGGTCTCTTCTTTCGCAGAAATAGAGAATCTCTACGTGAGGATGGGCCGGCCAACTAACCGTAAAATTTTTGTTCCTTACGGTAAATTGACAGGGACCACACAGTGGAGAGAGGCAGAGGTGGTAGCAGCTTGGAGTTATCATATGGATTGGATGGTTTTAAGATGTGACCTCCTTTTCGCAGAACTATATGACCGGTGTAGTGGCGCTTCAGATCCAGTGCAAGAAATAGGAACATATGCCAAAACTTACACGGACTTTTTGAAAGAATCATTAAGGTCCTATCATCGCGCCCGTGGATCCGCCACTTTCACAAAAAGCGAGAAAGGGTATCTTTGTACTGCCCTCAATCCGGAGGCTAATGCCAAGGCGTTTTATGACCCTACCTCCCCACAAGCTAAATGGCGTGCTAAATACCATAGGGCATGTGAACTACTAGCTCCTATTATCCCCCACATTACGGGTCATGAAGAGGAGTTCCGATCCCTCACCCGGCCAGACCTATCTCCTAAAACCTACACCTGCCCCCTTACTGTAGAAACAACTTAAAACCTTTATGACACACAAAAAAAAGTCCCCAGCTGAGCTACTTATTGGCGCCCACTGCTCAGCGGCAGGCGGTGTTGCCAACGCCCTTTATGAGGGGCAGTCAATCGGAGCAACAACCGTCCAGCTCTTCACAGCCAATCAACGGACGTGGGCTGCCAAAGGCTTAAGTGATGAGGCCATTGCCCGCTGGAAGGAGGCCTTGATCGAGACGGGCATCCGCGATCCCATGAGCCACGATAGCTATCTGATCAACCTTGGCTCCTCCAAACCTGAGATGTTAGAGAAGAGCCGGACAACCTTTCGGTTAGAGGTGGAGCGCTGCCTTGCCCTCGATATCCGCTACCTCAACTTCCATCCAGGAGCCGCCCTTGATGCCCCGGTTGAGGCGTGCTTAGACCTTATCGTGGAGTCGCTGCTTGAGCTAGAGGAGGCGCTCCAGGTAGGATCGCTCACCCTTCTTCTGGAGACAACAGCTGGCCAGGGCTCGGTTGTTGGAGCGCGCTTTGAAGAGCTCGCCTATATTTTGGAGCGAGTTAAAGGGCGTATTCCTGTTGGCGTCTGCATTGATACCTGTCACATTTTCGCCGCCGGCTATGATATTCGCACACCGGAGGGATGGAAGAGCACACTACAGCACTTTGATGAGACGATCGGCCTCTCCTATCTCAAAGCCTTTCATTGCAATGACTCCATGAAGCCGCTTGGCTCAAGACGGGATCGCCACGCCTGTCTTGGCGACGGCGAGATCGGGCTTGACTCTTTTAAATTCCTCATGACAAACCCGCTCACTCGCAGCATCCCCAAGTACCTAGAGACGCCAGAGGGCGATGCGCGTTGGAAAGAAGAGATCGCTCTCTTGCGAGAGTTCGCCGCCTAAATCAAGCGCTGTAGGCCAGGCGCAGCTTCGACTTATCGAAAAAGGCCTCAACGTGGCGCTC
Source organism: bacterium (assembly GCA_021809305.1). Lineage (GTDB taxonomy): Bacteria > Chlamydiota > Chlamydiia > Chlamydiales > JAFEGQ01 > JAKBAF01. Next base: position 910 of record JAKBAF010000258.1, on the reverse strand, counting down.
CGCTTCTAGCAGCGTCATCTTGCGTGCCGATGAGATCATCGCGTGGGTGGTGCAGCGCTCCTCCCCTACCAGCTGATCAATGCCATCGATATCGACAAGATTCACGCCTGGAACAAGCGCCACCTCTGGGTCGACATTGCGTGGGACACTGAGGTCTACAACAAGCCTCTTGGTGCAAGCCACATCTCTGAGATCGTTTTTAAGCAGCAAATACTCAGGTGATGTCGTCGCCACAATGACAAGGTTCCACTCGGTCCAGCGAGCTCGCTCACTCCAATGGAGGAGCTTGCAGCCGTAACGCCCTTGAAAGGCGCGAGCACGCTCCTCTGTGCGGTTGCAGATGGCAATATCTTGTAAAGGCGCCTTAGTGAAGAGCTCTACTATCTTTGCATTCACAAGAGAGGCCCCAATGACAAGACAGGAGGCTCCCTTTAAGCCTCCAAAATACTCCTCGGCAAGCGCGCTCACAGCCAGCTCCAGCCGCCGTCCATCGCCCTGAAGAGGGTAGGCCGTCCTTACTCTTTTGCCGATCCCTAAGCACTTCTGAAAGAGAAAGTGCATCTCCCAAGGAAGGTCAACAACCTGTCGCGCCGATTCATACGCCTCTTTCACCTGGCCTTGAATCTCGGTCTCGCCGACGATGGCGCTATCCATGCCAGCTGTCACTTGCGCTAAGTGGAAGAAGCAGTCCGATCCAAAGTAGCTGTAGAGCTTCTGATCAAACTCCTCTCCAATCTCTTGCCGCAAGATAGCTAAAAGGTAGCTATGGGTCTCTGCTAAGTCATCTGAGACGAAGTAGACCTCGGTCCGGTTGCATGTAGATAGGAGTAGGAAACTGCCTCCCACCGGGTGCATCGAGTGTGCAGGAGCAAAGCGGCGCCGACATGCCTTAGCGAGAAGCTCCCGCAAT
>JAKBAF010000257.1 GCA_021809305.1 bacterium | reverse complement strand
TCACTGGCCGTTGTGTAGGTAGCGCGACCCGATTCATATAGCGTGGCGTGATCCGGGCCGACAGAGGGGTAGTCAAGACCTGCGGAGATAGAGTGGGTTGGCAGAACCTGGCCCTCCGTGTCCTGTAAAAGGTAGGAGTAGCAGCCGTGAAAGACCCCGGGGCTTCCACCTGAAAAACGCGCAGCATGATGGCCTGACTCTAGTCCAAGACCACCCGCTTCCACACCCACAAGCTTAACTTCCTCATCGGTAATAAAATGATGAAAGAATCCGATAGAATTGGATCCACCACCAACACAAGCAATGAGAAGGTCAGGGGATCGCTCGGTAAACTCCTGAAGCTGATACTTTATCTCCAGGCTAATCACCGATTGGAAGGCGCGCACCATTTCAGGATAGGGATGGGGTCCAAGCGCAGACCCAAGGCAGTAGTGGGAGGTCTCATAATTTGCAGACCAGTCGCGGAGTGCCTCATTAACGGCATCTTTTAGCGTAGCCGACCCTAGCGCAACAGGGACCACTTGAGCGCCCAAAAGGTCCATTTTTTCCACATTTGGCCTCTGTCGCAGGGTATCCTTAACTCCCATGTAGACAACGCACTCAAGGCCGAGGTAGGCGCAAGCGGTGGCGGTGGCAAGACCATGCTGTCCAGCGCCTGTCTCTGCAATGATTCGCGATTTTCCAAGACGCTTGGCAAGAAGGCACTGACCTAAGGCGTTGTTAATTTTATGCGCCCCCGTATGCAAGAGGTCCTCTCTCTTCAAAAAGATGCGCGGCCCATCAATCGCCTTTGCAAAATTTTTCACCTCAGTTAGAGGAGTTGGCCTACCTGCGTAATTTTTCAAAATAAGATCGAGCTCACTTCTAAATTCAGCCTGACCACGCAAAGCACTCCAGCTTTCGGCTAAAGCTCGAATCGGCGTCATTAGAATCTCTGGCATAAATTGTCCACCAAATGGGTAGAGGTGTTTCATCATTACTCCTGTAGCTCTCGTGCCGTTTGAATGAAGGCTTTCACTAAATAGGGGTCTTTTCTTGTCGTACGGGAGAGCTCCACGCCCGTTGCGACATCAACTCCATAAGGCTTCAACAGGGCAATCGCCTCTGCCACATTCCCAGGATTAAGCCCTCCTGCCAGTATCCAGTGGCTCTTTTTAGGGGGGGAGAAGGCCGCCCAATCAAACGGGGTTCCACATCCCGCTTTTAAATTGTCATATAAAGGGGTAACTGCGAGGGGCGGAATGTGCTGAGAAACAGATCCATCTTTCTCAACAGAAATGGCCTGAATAATCAAATACGTACCGATAAGTAGATCGAGGTCCTCTGTTGGTCGAGATCCATGCAGCTGAATCCACTTGATGCCTGCCAACTCGCAAATAGCGGCTATCTGATCTGCTGGCTCCTCTACAAAGACCCCAACAGGTTCTGCGCCCCCATGCTTCGCGGCAGTCGCAATACGCTTTGCGAGAGGGACCGAGACCCTGCGTCTAGAACCGGTGGAAAAAATGATCCCAATATAGTCAGCTCCTAGGTGGGCTGCCACCTCCGCATCATCAGGATGTGTCACCCCACAAATTTTAATCTTCATCTCTCTCCCCTTTCATTAACGTGATAAGCCGCGCAGGATCCCCTGATCGAACAAGGGCCTCTCCCACCAAAATGGCATCAAACCCCATCTCCTGCATGCGCCTTGCCTGCTCGGGCTGATGGATCCCAGATTCAGCTACAGTAATGATATGAGGGGGAATCAAAGGTCGCAAAGCTTCAGAGAGGCTGAAATCAATATCAAACGTTGTCAGATTTCGATGGTTGATCCCAATAATTGCGGCCTCTGCCTCCAGTGCCAATTCAAGATCAGCAAAATCATGAACCTCGCATAAGACCTCTAACCCTAATCGCTCCGCCTCCCTGAGAAGGCCCTTTAGATGCTGTCCGACTGCCCTCGCGATGAGAAGAACCGCATTTGCCCCTGCAAAGACCGCTTCTGCAAGCTGCAGAGGATGAATAATAAAATCCTTCCTTAGCGCTGAGACCTTTGGGTATCGCGCAGCAAGGGCAAGAGCCACCTGGCTCAAATCGCGTAAAAAACCGCCAAAATGTCTAGTATCGGTCAGAACAGAGATGGCCGAGGCGCCACCCTGGCAATACTCTAGGGCTAACTCCTTCGGATCTTCAATCTGCCCGATCGCTCCGCAGGTAGGGGAACTTCTTTTGACCTCTCCAATTACAGCCAAACCTCGACTCTTTAAAGCCGCAGAGAAATGGCTGCTGGGTAGGCACTCCTCGTTTAAAATCTGATTAAGTGGATGGTTTCGATCCGTTTTCACTTCGGCAACAAGTCGATCGACCTCTGCTTTTTTGTTGAATAGGATTCTCTCCAAGTAATTAGCTGATCTCATGGCCGCCCCGCCGATTTTAGTCTCTTTGATAGCGCGACCCATTTTTGAAGCACATCTAAGGCCCCCCCTTCCTGCAAGACCTTGCGCGCCACTTGAACACCCTCTTTAAGGGTTGGGGCCAGGCCGAAGATCCAAACAGCTGCTCCTGCATTGAGGATAAGGGCACCAGCGACAGCCCCTTTTCGACCAGAAAAGACCCCCTTTAAGATGGCGGCATTCACAAGGGCCTCTCCCCCTTTCAACTCCTTAAGTGAACAAGAGGCAAAACCCAAAGAGGTAGGATCTATCTCTAGCCGATTCATTTGGCCATTGTGGATGTCAAAGGCGATAGCCCTTCCCAAAGTGGTGAGCTCATCGAGACCACTTCCGTGAAAAAGGAGTGTTCTTTT
>JAKBAF010000256.1 GCA_021809305.1 bacterium | reverse complement strand
GGGGCTTTTTCTCGGTGAGAAGAACGACAGCGCCCTAGATTGCCATGCAATCGGAGTGGTGGGCTACTTGCAGCGCTACGGGCATCAAACATGGAATCGCCTTTTTTCGCCCTTAGCTCTTAGGTTTCGATATCTCTTTGAAGCGTGGCACTTTCGTTTCTTGGCGGATCGGCTCCAAGAGAACGAGATGAAACATATCGTGATAGAAGAGTACAAAACCTTTAACAGTCATCTCACCGGCCAACTTACAAAAAGACAGCTAAGAGGTTCATTTTTTAACCATTTAATTGCGCGCCACCTTGCGCCTCAATGGGGTGCGGCCATCGAACAGCTACGCTCTTCTATCAGAGAGCCTAAGGACCTCTATGATCAGGTCGTCTACGCTCTACTTGATCCTAACCCCTCAACCAGATTGAGCTGTTCTAACGCATATAATATTCTGCGAGAAGGGGTGGCTAGAGAGTAATTTGATTACCTGTTATACATACCTCTAAACAATAGCCGGGAGTTCCCACTATGGGACCATTTGTCGCAGCGACGATCCCGCCACAACCACCTCCCCAAGCACAGATCTGGAAAGCCAATATGGAGGAGGCGCGCTTTCGCGACTATCTGAGGCTTGCCTATATCTTTGAAAAGGCGGGGCGGCTCTCTGACGCTCAGAAGGTCTACTTCATAGCTCTTCGCGATAACCCAAACTTCATCGAGTTCCAATTTGGCGCCCCACTTATTGTCGATGCGATGCGAGAGCGCTTTGCCTCGACCCAGTGGGATGGCAAATCCTCACTAGAGGGCAAAACCCTATTGATCTACGCAGAGAAGGGGCTTGGAGACACAATCCAGTTCTGCCGCTTCCTGTCAGCTCTTAAGGGAAGGGGAGCGCGCCTGCTTTTCAAGGCGCAAACGCCGCTCTATGAGATGCTGAAGCTGGCCGATCTCGGCGTGGAGCTCATCGATCCTGCAACAGATCTTGATTCGCTCTCCTTCGACCTCTCAACAGGCCTGCTCGCTCTACCTGCGCTTCTTGAAATCAACGCAGGGGACCTTCCTGGAAGGGCAGGCTACCTCAGGGTCGATGACGAATCCATAGCGCGTGTCGCCGGCGCCTTCTCACCCCAAAAATTGCGCGTTGGTCTTGTTTGGAGTGGTGATAAGTCGCACCCTCACAATCCCGACCGCTCAATACCAATTGGAGAGCTCATCTCTGCTTTTCGTGATTGGCCGCAAATTGAGCTCTACTCGCTTCAAATAGGCGAGGCATCAGGTGATCTCAGCCACTTAATAGGCGGTCCTCACGTAACTGACCTGGCACCTCTTGTTCGCAGCGGAACAAGCTCTTATCTAGATACCCTTGCACTTATTGCAAGCCTCGATCTGCTCGTTACGGTCGACACATCGGTCTGCCACGCAGCCTCAGCTCTTATCCCGGAGCTTAGACCGGCCATCTTCATCCTTCTTCCTGCAAGGCCCGACCTTCGCTGGTCGGGGAAAGGGGAGCACTCTCTTTGGTACGACGGGCCCCTTCTTCTTCGCCAAGAGAAGCGCGGCGAATGGCAGAGCGTTATCCAAGAGCTTCAAATGCGACTCTCGAATTTCAATTATTAATTAAACATGTCTAGAATGCTCATCCAGTGCCTTGGCCTCGTCTAATGGGAATATCCAAGGCTCCAATAGCGATTGTTGTTATTTTTACAATTATGCGGAAATAATTACACTTGTATTCTAACTTAATACAAATTGTAGCATAATTGTCGCGAAATAAGATAATCGAGGGAATATGGAAGAGATTAGCGGCGTAAATGTTAATCATGGCAAGACTCTTCAGCATGAAGATCATCTCCCTTCATCCCCCACAGTTCACTTTTTTGTGCATTCTCTCCGGCCACAAGGCGAGAGCCGATTACCTTCGTCGAATATTTGCATCGAAAAATTAGATGAGTTGCTGATAAACAATCGCGAAAGGATACGCAAGAGCTATAGTTATGCTCACGTTGTAAGGAGATATCAATCTAAGTATCAATTTGAAGCGATTCAAGGTCGGGTTCTTAGCCTCTCTGCCGCTCTCCTTGGTCAGCAGCATAACTTTTCAGCCATTGAGTCTATTTTCGCAGAATTAATAAATCGCTTCGATCAATATCAATTAGGCACACCTGATGCCGACGCCCTTTGTGCCAAGGTCTACGCTCTTGCCTATAGGTGCGTTGCTTTATGTGAAATCGCAGAAAAAGCGCAATTTAGCTGCTTATCAGATACTACACCCTCCAAGGCTAAGGCTTCAAAACCCGCACCCCATATCCGCCTTTTTGGTGGGCGTTCAAAGACTCTCATCTTACCAAGCGGATTCGGTGACACAGTAAACCATATCGTCTTGCTACGCCCTCTTGGTGAGGGGACGTTTAACAAGGTCTTCCTGTCCTACGATATCAAGGGTGGGCGGCTTGTTGTATGCAGAATGCTTCAGCGAATATGGCTTGAGGATAAGAAAGTTCTAAAGCGATGGAGGAGCGAGGCAAGGCACCATCTGCAACTCACCCAAAAAGGCGTGCGTGGCCTTATTGCCGCCTATGATGCCTTTGCAACAGATGCGCAAGCGTTAGATGGGAAGGGGAGTGTGGCAAGAACAAGAGGTCTCCTCCTTGAGCACTGCGAAGGGGATCTGCTCAATATCTCCCACAACCGAAGGTTGGCTGTAGAAGAGCAGAGAGAGATTTTAGTCCAACTCCTCTATTGCCTGGGCACTTTCCATCAGCTAAAAGTTACCCACGGCGATTTGAAGCCATCAAACATATTCTATAATAGCATCGGTTGCAGGAT
>JAKBAF010000255.1 GCA_021809305.1 bacterium | reverse complement strand
CAAGGCTGTGGGCAGCAAGGCTGTGGGCAGCAAGGCTGTGGGCAGCAAGGCTGTGGGCAGCAAGGCTGTGGGCAGCAAGGCTGTGGGCAGCAAGGCTGTGGGCAGCAAGGCTGTGGGCAGCACTGTTGCTGGCAGCAAGGCTGTGGGCAGCACTGGTATTCACAGCAGGGCTGCTCGCAGCAACCGCAACCGCATCCACCACCGCAGCTATACACACATGCAGTGAGGGCTACAAGAGCACAACACTTAAGAACTTTTGAAGAGATAAATTTCCCGATCATAGCGACCTCGCCTTTGTTACGAGTTAAAAAAAACAGCTGTTTCTGCAGTTTTTCGAAGGGACTGGTAAGGGCGAACCCAGCGGGGTCGCTTACCAATTGATCCTCAAACTCACCATCTAACTCCGGTTGGTTTATAGTAAAGCCTTTTTTTTGTGTTATTTCAAAAAGGCCTGATGATGAGGGGGTTGGAGGTGAAATTTGGAGAGTAAAGTTGAGGCAAGAGATGAGACAAAAAAACTTTCGAAAACTAGCGCAAGCTCCCAACCCAACCTAATTTGCACCGGAGCGTTAAGAAGTAGTCATGGTCCGTTAAGGTAACCAATAGGAAGGAGCGTGCCGCTCTTCGAACACGAAAGATCTCCCCGGTCTTCATGCTAAAACGGGCAATTCCATCATAGGCGATTTCAACCGGATCGTAGTGGCTGATGTACTGAACCGAGACCTCCACATCTGGCATAAGGACAATGGGACGATTAGAGATCGTATGTGGACTAATCGGGGTGAGAACAAAGGCATCAAGCTTTGGGGCAACGATTGGGCCTCCTGCCGCAAGAGAGTAAGCCGTTGATCCACTAGGGGTTGCAAGGATGACCCCATCCGCTTCAAAGGTATTGAGGTAGACCCCGTCAACATAGATCGCAAGCCCTACAAGGGTTGGATTTCTCGCTCGATGAAAGACGATCTCATTAACCGCAATGCAGCTAAGGCCGCTCTCACTTCTCCCTTCCATCATGAGGCGTCGCTCGATGGTGTAGCGGTTAGCTAAGATCTTATCAAGGCTTGTATAGACCTCTTCGAGTGGAATATCTGCCATAAAGCCAAGGTGGCCGAGATTAACACCGATAATGGGCGCTTCGATCTCAGGGTGGCGATGGACAAGGCGCATAATCGTCCCATCGCCTCCTATGGCGACAAGAAAATCGAGCTCGCTTGGGTGGACCGAAGAGAGGGGAGGAGCCTTAAGCTCCTCTGCGATGCTATCTTCAACGACAACTGCCGAGCCTCGAGAGAGAAGATGGTTGCGTATCTCTTTAGCGTGCTCGAGGGAGCCCTGCTTCTGAAGATTAGGAAAGAGGGCAAATTGGGGCATATAGGAGCTCTCCTAGCTATACGCGGATGGAGAGGAGGGAGGGGTAAAATCGTGCGTCATCGGCGCACCGCCTGAATCGAGAACGAGCTCCCCTTCTCGATTCTTAATTAGCGTCTCGATTCGAAGTTCCGCTTCATTGAGCTTTGTACTGCAAAAAGCGATCAATCGGTCGGCTTCCTCATAGGTCTTAAGGGATTCATCAAGAGAGAGCTCACCGGAATTCATTTTTTCTAGGATCTCCTCTAGCCTCTGGAAGGCGGCTTCAAAAGAGAGTCCTTCTGTCTTATCCTGTTTCACGCAACTCCTATCTTCTTGTCACTTAAGGCCTCAACTCGCAGGAGTGCCGATCCGTCCCCAAGGCGAGCTCTCACTTGCTCTCCTATCAAGAGCTGATGGTGAGAGGTTATAACGCACCCCTCCTTTTCGGAAAAGAGTATGGCATAGCCCCGATGGAGAAGCGCCTTAGGGTCGATTCCCTCTAAGTGCTCCTTAAGCCTTTCAAGCCGCTCTTTTTGCCTCGCAACCAAAAGGAGCGCAAGGCGATCAAGCCTTGTGGTAAACAGCCTCTGTCCAAACGCGCTCTTAAGCGCTTTGATGCGCCGCCGTCCGGTTATCGGAAGGGCGCGCTCGAGTAGACCGAGCCGCTTTTTATAGGTGGCTATTCGACTTGATGGGCGTACAACATCAAGTGTCCGCTTAAGGGAGACGAGCTCCGAGAGGCGCCTTTTCAGTTGGTAGCGGGTTCGCTCATCAAGGCTTGCTGCCAGATCGTCTAGCTGCTGCATCGCAGGACCTAGTAGGGCATAGGGCGAGGTGAGATGGGGATGGGTGGAGAAGCGCCGCAATCGCTCTTTAGCGTGGCGCAGCTTGTGGAGAAGGGTCTGTGAAAGGGCACGCCTTATCTGGCCAAGGAGTTGGACCCTCCTCTCTCGCTCCTCGCAGACAATCTCAGCAGCAGCCGATGGAGTTGGGGCTCTAATATCGGCGACAAGATCGGCAATTGTGACATCTGTCTCATGGCCAACAGCTGAGATAACAGGAATGCGAGATCTGGCAATTGCGGCTGCCACGATCTCTTCATTGAATGACCAGAGGTCCTCAATGCTTCCGCCGCCGCGCCCAACGATCATCACATCAACTAGCGCGTAATTATTAAAGGCATCAATTGCTGCTGCGATCTCGCCTGCTGCCTCCGTGCCTTGGACTCGCACAGGATTGAGAAGGAGGTGGAAGACGCCGTGCCTGCGCAACAGAATATTCACAATGTCTTGAAGTGCGGCTCCTGTTGGACTTGTCACAACCCCAATGCACTTTGGAAATCTAGGAAGAGGGCGCTTGCGCTCGAGCGCAAACCAGCCACGCTTTGCAAGTTCAATCTTTAAAGCTTCGAGCTTTAGAAGTAGCTCACCAAGTCCTACGCACTGAAGAGAGCGGACAATGAGCT
>JAKBAF010000254.1 GCA_021809305.1 bacterium | reverse complement strand
CGGCGGATGATAGCTCCTACCCTCGAGCGCCTCGCCATAGAAGCAGTCTAAAACTTGGACCTCCTCCTCGCTCGGATAATAGGCAGCTAGCCGGTCACGCGCGAGGATAAAGTTCTTGCCTCGCACTTTGTCGGCGATCTTGACGTAAGGGATTTTTGCCCCCACCATGGCCGCCAGGTTAGAGGGCAGGGTCCAAGGGGTTGTTGTCCAGACCAGAAGCGCTGTTTCCGGTTCATCAACAAGTGGCAGCATTAAGGTGATGGAAGGATCATCGACCTCTTTGTAGTTCTCGCTTGCCTCAAAGTTTGATAGCGGTGTTCCCAATTTCGCCGAGAAGGGCATCACCCGGTACCCCTGAGAGACAAGCCCCATTCCGTAAAGCCGCTTAAAGACGGCCCAGACAGACTCCATAAAATTCAGGTCCATCGTCCGGTAGCACTCTCCAAAATCGACCCAACGCCCCGAGCGAAGAACTGTCTCCTCCCACTCCTTTGTGTAGCGCAAGACGATCTTGCGGCACTCCTCGTTGAACTCTCCAATTCCAAAGCGCTCAATTGAGGGCGCCCCTACGATGCCGAGCGCCTTCTCAACCTCATTCTCAACTGGCAGCCCGTGGCAGTCCCAGCCAAAGCGTCGCGGCACCAAAAACCCCTTCATCGTCTTGTAGCGAAGGGTCGCATCCTTGATGGTTCCTGTTAGCAAGTGGCCATAATGGGGCAGACCCGTTGCAAAGGGCGGCCCATCATAGGTGGAAAAGAGTGGCGACCCCTCTCGCTGCGTCAGGGACTTGGCAAAGAGATCTCCCTCTTTCCAGTAGGCGAGGGTCTCCTCTTCGATCTCAGGGAGGGTCTTTTTTGAAATTTCGGCAAACATATTCGATGAATTTACCAGCTCTAACATTTGCTGAGAAGAGTGGAAATAAGGGAGCTGTAGACAGCTTTTGTAAAAATTTGATAAGTTTCCCATTCCAACCTGGACTTTAGGGCCCAGGAGTGTGGATAGAAGCGGCAGCAGATGGAGGAGAAGAGATGGAGCAGCGCACTTTAGGCAAGAGAGGGGCAGTGATTCTTGTGAGCGCCGCAATGGTGGTGGTCCTTGTCGCTGTCGGCTTCTTCTTTTTTACCCATCCCAAGCTTGAGGGGGAGAGGTCGATTGTGGAGTACGCCTTCGCTGAGCGGAACTACGAGATGAAGGACGGGACCGTCCTGCGTCTTGGCTTCTCACTCCTTGTCCCTCAAGAAGAGATTCAAGCTATCCAACAGATGGTTGAAGCTGGGGCTGCAGAGCAGGTCTTTAGCCAAGTGAGCTCGCTTATCGCCCTTAAATCACACGATGATCTGGTACGGAGTGCGCTCGATGGAAAGAAGCTAGAGGCGGAGATCGCCCGTGGTCTCCAAGAGGGGGTCTTTCAAGAGGGCGAGAGGGGAAAAGAGGGCTCTGTTGAGCTTGCAGGACTCTATTTCTACCAATTTACCCTCCAGCCGAAGATCTAAGATTCACTGAGATGACGACGATCAAAGCTACAGTGTTTTTTGAAAAGCGCTTCTGGGTCGCCACTTTTGAGCGTATGGACGGGGAGGGGTATGCTGTTGCAAGGCATATATTTGGAGCCGAGCCCACGGATCCTGAGATCCATGAATTCATTCTAAATCACTATCAAGAGCTAAATTTTGGAGAGCTAAGGGAGATTCAGCTTCACATAAAACGGATGAATCCAAAGAGGGTTCAAAGGGAGGTCCGCCGTGAGATGGAAAAAATACGGGAGACGGCAAGACCCTCGACTTTAGCGCAGGACTATATGAGGGAGGAGATGGAAAAGAAGAAAAAGGAGAGGAAAAACAGGAGTTCCGCTGAGAGGCAAGCTCGCAAAGAGGAGCAGTTTGCTATCAAGCAACTCAAGAAGAAGGAGAAGCATCGAACCCACTAAGAGTTGCTAGAGAGAGACTCCTCTTTGTTCCAGCACGTGACATAGGGAAGCTCCGGTAGTCCCCACGCAAACTGTTTGCTCCTATACTCATCGAGCGGCAATTGAACGAGACAGGGACGCGATTCGATATCAAGCCAAGACACAATCTCATTTAAATCACGCTCATCCATTGCCGTACATCCTGCGGTTGGCCTTCCCTTGCCTCTCCAAATGTGCATGAAGATGGCGGATCCCATACCTACTTCAATTGGATCGAGGTTGTGCCGGACAACTAACCCTAGTGCATAGATAGAACCTATCTCTTCCATCTTTTCAGAGCTTGTCCAGTCGCGCCTCTTTGCAGAGCGTGCGGTTACAAACTGATTGTAGTAAACAGAGTTAGGGTCATCGACATACTCGAGGTCCGCAGTGATAGGAAGATAGGGCATCCTCTGCGCGTATCGCCTGTGCGATGCATCTCCAAATGCGGTCCCTAGAGCAAAGAGGCCTGCGGGAGCCCTACCATCACCCTCTTTTTTAACTAACCCCACCTCATCGCTCAAATCTAATAGCCCTCGTCCCCACGCCATTCCCTCTTTCCCCAGAGTTACAGCAATAGGTGGGACTGATAGCTCCCATTGGAGGGCGGAGGAGGGAGAGCGTTCATAGCGGTAGAGGGTTCCCTCCATTGCATCCCAGTCAGATGAGACGACGACGAGTAGCTGTAGTACTAGAGGGAGAGAGAGGAGGTTCATCATATCGCAATCCATTTTCAACGAATATTGATTGCAAGTTTTCCACTGGGTTCGTAAAAATGTCAAATAAGAAAAAAACGCCATCAGGAGATTTTCCTTTGCAAACAGTTAAATATTTAAATCGAGCGCGCTTGACGGGTAATGTCTTGCTGATCTTTGTAGCGACGC
>JAKBAF010000253.1 GCA_021809305.1 bacterium | reverse complement strand
CCTCTACCTCCTTAGGCGAAGGGACACCTCACACCCCTGAGGTCATCACCTCTCCGAACATCGCCATCGGAATCGATCCCGACCAAACCATACTCGCGAGTACTGGGATCTGGCGCCCAGGTGATTCGCTTATCATGACAACGCTGCGCCCCTCGAGCGCCCAAAAAGCCTCTGAACAGAGCCTCTTTACCCAGGCGCTCAAAGACAACCTCCACGCACCGCCTCAACAGCCAAGCCGACTCCCTATTGAGCCGAATTCTTAGCTCCCACCTCAAGGAGCCCCTCCGCCGCCCTATCACCTTTATCTCGATCAGGTATACTAACTGAGAGGCGCAGCACATCGTAACCAATGCAGAGGCAAGAGTGTTAGCTGAGGCTCTAGAACGCAACAGCTCGCTAATCTCGCTCCACCTTGGCGGCAGTCGAATTAAGGTCAAATAGGTTCAACTTCTCAGCTTCAAGAATGGCCATCGCTTGTGGGAAGGTCTCATCCTCCCTGGTCCAGTAACCGTTGGGATTCTCTTTATCCACCGTTCGATATCTTATGTAGCCCATTCTTGCAGAAAAAACTGCTATATCCGGAAAGTAGACTTCCTTCCCATCCGGTTGACAAGTGAATAGTGTTATCTCAGCGTGTTCAGGGCCAAATTTGTCATCAAGAAAGTAGTTCTTTAGCTCCGGATGAGAATTCGCTGCTGCCGCTAATTCCTCGACACAATCAACTAAGAGTCGCCTCCCCTCCTCTTTTTGCAAGACACGTCGAACTTGAAAAGCAATATGGAGTGCGCGAATTTCATCCATTGCTTCGGCCCCCCCGCCGACGCATGGGAATCCATACTTCTTGACGATCGCTTCGGTGGCTTTTCTTTTAATTTCTCCGATGACCCTTCCCTTGGGGTGGTCGTCTTCCTGCCTAGCCGATTGACACGAAGAGAGCACGAAGACTAAAAATATGAAATATTTAATCATTTGGGCCCCTCCAGAAATTGGTCTAAGTGATCTGCTAAGGCTTGTCTATATATTGAATGCTGAAAACCATGCTCCTCAAAGCTAGCCCGCATACGACTTGTGAGCTGACCAAAGGTCTCCCCTAGCCACTTTCTGAGCATACCTAGTGGCGCTTTTGGAAGGTTCGGATCGGCATATACCTCGTGATAGGAGTCTTGTTGCTGGGCCATCTTACGACCTCGATCATCGATGGTTGGGACCAGGTCCACAGGGCTAACGTAATGATCGACCTTTTTACAGATGGCAATGTTAGTATAGGCAGCGGGAGCAATACCCACGAAGCTAATCCTTCTCAATCGATCCCGATAAGGATAGGATTCAAGAGCATTGCGACAGTGGATGGCTCCCTGGCTGTGGCCAAACAAAAGCAGTTCTCCAAAATAATTCCGTTCGAAAAATTCATTAAAGACCTCGTGAATCAGACGTACGGGTGGTGTGGCATATCGGTCCAAGTTGAGCTTGGATTCTCGAAGGTCATCGAGAAAGCCATGGGTGGCATTCCAGACCCCCTGTACTTGAACTCCCTTTGCTTGCTCTGAGAGGTGTTTAGCGTGTGATACCGACTCATCAAACGAAGTGACGATGCCGTTTACAAAGACAACGCGGCGCCTCGATGGCTCTCGATGCCCAACTTCGAACCGCCTAGACTCCCAGCGGAATTGTTCTACGGTAAACATCTTTTCTAAAGCAGGACAACCGTTGGTCCATTGCGCCCAACGGCTATAGGCGGATTGTATCTCCTGCCCATAATATTGCTTGATCTCGTTCATTTTTTTACCCATACTGTTTTTTTATTTTATCTTACTAAAGTTGCATTGTTTTTTTTATTTCACTTTATTGTGTTACTATTGAGCTAAACATTGAGCTTTATCTATGACGTACAAAAATATTTCTATCAACGATAACCAAGATCTCTCATTTAATCCTGCTTCTTCTGTTTTTCTGACTTGCCTAATAGCTTGCAGATGACGCGCTAACCGCTCAATCTGTTTGACAACTCATCTTTTATCATATATATCGCTTGTTATCAAACAAAAAAATGACATTTTAACTTTCCATGCCTCTTTGGAAGCTCTTTACCCAGGTGCTCAAAGGCAACCTCCATGCACCACCGCAGCAATAAGCCGACGCCCTATTGAGGTGAATTCTTAGCTCCCACCTCAAGGAGCCCCTCCACCACCCTACTACCTTCATCTCTATCAGGTATACTAACTGAGAGGCGCTGCGGCGACCTCTCTCACTCAATAGAATCCCTCCATAGATAAAGCAGGAAGCTTCTATATCCTTGATCAAAAGACCCACGATCGGGATTTAAAGGACTTCTCATTCATGTTTCTCGAGCTGCCAAAATTCAACAAGAAGACTGGGGAGCTATCCATCCAGGTAGAAAAGTGAACCTACTTCTTTAAACACGCCCAAGAGACTCGAGATAAGGATCTCGAGCAACTTAGCGGAATGAACCTCTTCATTCGCCAAGCGTATGAAGTGCTAGATCGCCACTACTGGTCTCAGGAGAGCTGGACGCCTATGAGCGCTTCATAGCTGAAGGGATGCCTTTGGGCAGAATCGCTGCGCTCACAGGTCTCCGCATAGATGAGCTTCTTCTACACCTACAAACCCACATCCACTAGAAGCGATGTTATGATCTATAAGTCAGATCTAATGCTACTTCTGAATTGAATATTATTTACACGGCTTTTTTTTCGAACCAGAGAGACCCTGCTAACAAAAACTGCAAATGCAGCTGATATCCCGCTCTAAAGAGCTCTTGGAAAAAGTTCTATGCAAAACAACCTAAGCGAGAGGCCTCTCTCCTTAGTTG
>JAKBAF010000252.1:951-2834 GCA_021809305.1 bacterium | reverse complement strand
TAGAGCGTGATCTGCATTTGGTCCCTGATACCGTGGATATTTTTTCCCATAAGCCTCTGTTAGCCACCATTCATTGGGTCTGGAATAATAATCTTCAATGGAAATTGGGATGTAAGAGCCTGCACCAGGAGGATCTATGCTATATCCGTTACTGGTCTTGGTAAAGAAAATTGAGCGCAAAACTATATATTTCTTTCCTATGAATTTCTTCCAGGCAGGTTCTTGCGAGAGATCGTGTGTGCATCCTGAAAAAATATGGATAGCTGCAAGCAGCAGTAAGAAAGATCGTAGGAATAACCAGAAATTTTTAGAGAAACAGTTCATTCTGCACTTTAGGGGTAAGTTAATATTTCAGATGAGTTTTGTTGTTCTATTCGAGCAATGGTTTGTTGAATTATTTGAGAAGAAATCGCTTCATAGCCTCGCAGAAATTCATGATCGATACTGTGAGTTCGCGGCGATTTGATCCAAAGACAATGATTGGATGCCCCGCTGCCGATAGAGCTGAGGCCTCCTAAAATACAGGCAACCGGGTCATTAGTCGTAACAATATTGATCACACCGCGCAATCCCTCCTTCGAGCTGATTCTGACTGGACCTCCGCAAGCGACGACGATCAGTTGACCTCGCTCTTCTGGAGTCAGCCTTCTAATGGCACTCCTCACGACAGGAACCGCACCACTGTGGCAGGGGTAAACACCGATGCCAGAGGGGCCGACATTTGCCAAGCTATTGCGTATGTTATCAATCTTCTCGTTAATCACTGCCTCGGCTTCGGGGTGTTTCAAACCAAGGATTATAGCACCGTGTTTGATAAGATCGTCTATAAATCCATGGGTTGGGTTCCAGGTGTACTCTACCGGACACTCTAAACGTTTACTTATGGATTGAGCAGCTGTTCTCGCATCTTGATCGGTATTCATTATGCCATTCGTATAATTCACAGCAAGGTTCCGCAGCGCAGGAAATTCCCCTCCCATCACCTCCGAGTAGGGCTGAGAGGCGGGGTGTTGGTGGATGGCATCCCACTGGCTTCCGGTATTGGGGCTGTAGCTGCTGGTGCCGGCGTCGGTTGAGGGAAAGCTGAGAGGGCTACTATCCAAGGGGCTATCGGAGGAGCCATACCCACCGCTGGAGCTCGGACCATCGCTTCCACAGAGGTTACCCAAGGGCTCAAAGGGGTTAGGGAAGGAGCCTTGAGGGAGGTTGTCTCGCTCGCGCATCCCACACTTTCCAGGGGCAAGACCATAGAGGTCGAGGAGGTCAAGAGGGGAGCCTAGGCAGTAGGCGTAGAGGTTGGGCCCCGCGGCGTAACCCTTAGGGTCTGTTGTGATCCAGCGGCCGGTGTGGCACTGGTAGTAGCGGCGGCCAAAGAAGAGGAGGCCACTCTCCGCGTCAATGCGTTTGCTGCAAAAGCTCCAGGGATGGCCGATGGCGGAGTGCACTTGCCGTTTGCCGCTGGAATTGAAGATCTGCCGCTCGCCAAAGGCCGTGTAGCGGTAGCTTTCGATAACAGCCCCATTGCGGTCTAGTAGGGCAACAGGGGAGCCGCGCCTATCGTGGATGGGAATGTAGGGGGTGCTATCCAGCTCGATGGCGATAGCGGCGCCGATCTCGGCCCCTCGTCCCAAGCCTAAGGCTCGAAACTCCACGATCTTGCCAGAGGCATTCACTGCTCCTACCTCGTTCTGATCAACGTAGAAAAAGCGTAATATGGCCTTGATGGGCTTCTCTTTTGCCACCGTCTCCTTGCTCATTCTCCTGTGGAAGGGGTCGTAGGTAAAGTGGAGGGTAAGCCCCGCACTCTCCATTCCAATGAGCCGATCGAGTCCATCGTAGGAGAGGGTGACCGAGTCACCTCTGGTGCGGTGTCCAATAAGCCG
>JAKBAF010000252.1:0-941 GCA_021809305.1 bacterium | reverse complement strand
ATCGAAGTCGTAACTATACTGGCTCTCAGCATCATCTAGGAGCTCATTTAGTTCGTTGATAATGTAGAGGCGGTCATCGCAGGAGAGTCGATTGTGGATGGAGTCGTGGCTATAGGTATGGGAGGCCACACCCTCCTCTGAGGCGAGGTGGTAGAGGTCGTCGTAGGTGAACCTCTCCTGAAAGGAGCCGACAGGATCGCGCACCGATCTTGCCAGGAGGTGTCCTAGGCCATCAAAGCCATTGTTTGGGACCTCTTCGCTATAGAGAGAGGTCGGCTTGAACCAGCTCGAGAGCCACCCCTCACACCCCTTATGTGAGATCGATTGGCACCGTCCATTCCTATCCCAGCTGTAGTTAAGCTCACCTGCGCTCATCGGCAGCTTGCTCTGCAAGACGAGGCCTCGAGGATCGATCTCGGTGTAGTGATGGGAGTAGGCAAGGGCGCCCTTTTGATCAAACCTGTGGACCTTAGTGAGAAAGGCTGCCGTGTAGTCGAAGGAGAGGCTTGAGCCATCGGGGAGACGCTGCTCTATGGTACGGCCGCACCCATCGTAGCGGTAGGCCATCTTAAGGCCGTTTGCGAGCTCCTCTTCAAGCAACTCACCAGTTGGCGCGTAAGCGCGCCTTGTGATGCGGCCCTCGCCATCCTCTACAAAGAGGAGGCGGTCATTGCGATCATAGGTGTAGTTATGAATAAAACCATCGCCGCTCTCCCTCTGAAGGCGCCCGAGGGGGTCGTACTCATAGGTGATCTCCGCTCCACTTGGCTTGGTGATCTTCTCAAGCTCGTTGCACCTGTTATACCCGTAGTGGGTGACGCGGTGCTTTGGAGTGGCCACCCCCTCCTCTAACTTCTCCAGCTGCCCCAATTTATTATAGACCCACTCGGTCCTCATGGTGCGCTCTGGCCCCATCGGCTGGATGACCGTCTCGAAGCGAT
>JAKBAF010000251.1 GCA_021809305.1 bacterium | reverse complement strand
TAAAGCGGGTGGGCATTTTTGAGGCGGAGGATAACCACTTGGACATCCTCTCTTGTGGTGATGGTGCGCAGTGTCGCTTGAAAGAAGTCGCAGGCGCCAAAGAAGAGCTCTCCATCGACATCGATGATGCGAATTTGGGGGTGTGGGAGCTCTTCACCATCGAGTGTGGGGCGGACCTGGCCGCGTTTTCCAACGGTCATCTCTCTAACAGTTGGGCTCGCCGCTTTTTTTAAGTAGAGGGCGATGGAGATAAGAACCCCGACATAGAAGGCGACATCAATTGAGAAGAGAAGGCAGGCAATTAGGGTAACAACAAGCGCTAAAGCATCGGAGTAGGTGGTGCGAATGCAAAAGACAAATTCGCGCCAGTCAACCATGCCAATTGCCGTGACAAAGAGAAGGGCGGCAAGCGAGGCGAGTGGGATGAAGCCCACAAGAGAGCCAAGGGGGAAGGCAAAGGCGGCAACAAAAAGACCACTTAAGATAGCAGCTGCTCGAGTGGCTGCGCCACTCTCGAGATTGAGCCGTGTCCTTGTGAAGCTGCCAGAGCTTGGCATCGCCCCAAAGCAGGAGGAGAAGATGTTGGCAAGACCTAAGCCAAAGACCTCTTGGGAGAGGCAGGAGTGCTCGCGACTCTTTGGGGCAAGGGATTTAACGATGGAGGTGACCTCGATCACACCGAGTAGGGCGATTGCGAAGCTGATCGGAACAATGACATTGAGTATGCGCAGGTCGAGATAGGGGGCGGCGACGCGAGGGAGGAGCTCTCCTAAGGGGCCGACGTGGCGCACCAGTGCAACATCCTTTGTAAAAGGGCCTAGCAAGAGTACGGCAAGGGCTGAGAGGGCAAAGGCGATCGCCGCGGCGGGAACCTTTAGGCCTATCTGCTTGAGAACAATAAGTACGGTAAGGCTTAAAACCCCAATTAGCAGTGTCGGTAGATGGAACTCAGTAATATGGGTTAGGAGGTAGAAGACCTTGGCAAAGAGAGATTCGAGCTCCTCTGGAGCGCCAAGACCGAAGAAGGTGAAGGACTGGTTGACGATAATAGCAAGGGCTGCGCCCAAAACATACCCTTTAACAACGGGGCGTGAGACGAATTGCGCAAGTCTTGCCATACGGGTGAGGGCAGCCAGAACTTGGATAATGCCCACGATAAAGGTGAGCTCAATAACGATTTGGACGGCTACAATCTCGCGAGAGGCGGGGTCGACATCCTTGTAGAAGAGGTAGAGGATCTGACTCGTAGCTGCCTGGAGGAGGATCGCTACAGTATTGGTAGGACCGGAGATGAGATGGCGCGATGAGCCAAAGGTCGCCGTGAAGATAGTGCCAAATATGGCGGCAAAGATACCCACCGATGTCGGGAGGCCTGCAACAAGTGCGTAAGCCATTGACTGCGGCAGGGCGATTAGCGCGACGGTCAAGGCCGCAATGAGGTCTTTTCGAAGGGCAATCCAGGTGTAGCTGGAGATACCTCGAGCAAAGGGGAAAAGGGTGAGCTTGTCTGTCAGACTATCCATTATATATCATTTTTTTTAATCGCCTCTTGGGTATAGTAGTTGGCTTAAGCTAACAACTATTAACCAAATGCACGTGCGCCTATAGGTCCTATGATCATAGCCGGTGCGAAGATGCGGATCTCTCTATTTTATGCCTCGTCTCCCAAAGGTTGCAATCCTTGGCCGGCCAAATGTCGGTAAATCAGCTCTCTTCAATCGAATTTGTGGCAAGCGAATTGCCATTGTAGACGAGGCGGAGGGGGTTACGCGCGATCGTCTCTATACGCGAGCGGAATTTTTTGGTCGCCCCTTCGAGCTCATTGATACGGGCGGAATCGACCCACGCTCCCAGGCCATATTCAATGAAGAGATCCGCCGGAGTGCACTCATTGCCCTCGAAGAGGCCGATGCTCTCATATTTGTTGTCGATGGAATCGTGGGCCCCACCCTCCTAGACACCGAGCTAGCACGCTTTCTTTTAAAGACCAAGAAGCCCGTCGTGCTCGCTATAAATAAAATTGATAGCGACTCGCAACGAGCGTTCATAGACGCCTTTTATTCGCTCGGCATTGAAACGATGGTTGGCGTCTCAGCCATTCAAGGCCTGCACATGGCAGAGCTGCTCGAGCCGCTCATGGATGCACTCCCCTCTGATGCTGGCATTGAGGAGGACCCTTCCGTCAAAGTAGCGATCATCGGGCGACCAAACGTGGGTAAGTCGACACTTGTTAACTCCCTTGTCGGCGATGAGCGGTGCATTGTCTCACCCATTGCCGGTACGACACGCGATAGCGTCGATATCCGATTCAACGTGGAGGATCGCCCCTACACCATCATCGATACAGCCGGAATCCGCAAAAAAACGGTGGAACGTGAAGTCGTTGAAAAGTTTGCTGCTATCCGAACAGAGCGAGCCATTGAGCGGTGCGATATCTGTATCCTCACACTCGATGCCACGCAAGGGCTGACCTCTTATGAGAAGCGGATTGCCTCGCAGATTGAAGAGGCGGGCAAGGGATGCATCTTATTTTTCAATAAGTGGGACCTTGTCCATGGCTTTCGGATGGAGCACTGCCAGAAAGCTATCCGTGAAGGGGTCCCCTTCCTCGGCTACTGCCCGATGCTCTTTGGCTCCGCGATTACCAAGCGCAATCTCGATAAGCTCTTCCCGCTAATCGATGAGGCCGCTAAGATGGGCGATCTAAGAATCCCCACCTCGAAATTAAATAAGTTTATCGAAGCTGCGATGCAGAAGATCCACCCTCCGATGCTGCAAGGAAAGCGTCTTCGCATCTACTACATGACCCAAATCGGGAACCGCCCCTTCCGCTTCCTTCTCTTTGTCAATCGAACTGACCTTATCGCC
>JAKBAF010000250.1 GCA_021809305.1 bacterium | reverse complement strand
TAATTGCAAATCTCGGATAAAATCACCTAAAAATCGGTTAAACTGGACTTTTGCAATCACTTCGTCAAAATATTCAACCTTAATTGATTATAATCAGGCGAACAAGTAGCCTAATTTTGCGAACACATGTCGCACGATGAGGTTAACAATGAAACGACTTGCCTGTCTTTTTTCTTTTTTTCTTTTCGCTCTCTCTGTAAAGGCTTTTGCGAGCTGCTGGCCCGCTCCCCGCTCACCCCAGCAGATCCGAGTGGAGCGTGAGGTGATCACCTACGTCTCTCCCCGCCCACAAGTAGGGGTCGGCCTTGGACGTCGATTCTATATGCGTCGGGGATCAGTTGATCTATCGCTAAATATTTGTAATAGAGCCGCTATGACCCCCGTCTATCGAACCTACGAGGTCCACCGCGTTGTCCCCTATGCATCACCTCCCATCTGCATGACAAGACACGCCCTAACATTCAGGCCCGGGGGCGTCACCCATGAGCGTATCGACACCTACTCCACCTATGGCTGGTAACTGAATTTTCAGATTGTGTAACTTATCGGACTGGAGTAAACTATAATAC
Organism: bacterium; assembly: GCA_021809305.1. Lineage (GTDB taxonomy): Bacteria > Chlamydiota > Chlamydiia > Chlamydiales > JAFEGQ01 > JAKBAF01. The sequence continues at coordinate 2,316 of JAKBAF010000250.1, read as the reverse complement.
GTTATTTCTGCATGTCCAGTTAGAATAAGGAGTAAAAGATGGTTGAGCGCCCTGGAAGCACAGCACCCATATCGATCCAGAAGTGTATCCAAAATGTCTTTTGCGCCTCCCTTTGTACGGTATCAGGGGTAGCGGTGTGGGCCTTTGCCCACCATATGCTAAAAGGCGCTCATCTCTCTCGTGAAATGAAGAACGCAGTGGCTTTGATTAGCATCGCCCCCTTTGCGCTCTGCGCCTTCTGCAGCTGCTTGAATGCTACCTGCATAACAGCCTGTCTTCCTTGTGCTGCCATAGCAAATCTAGAAGACTAGAATGGATAGCGTAACAGCATACGGCAGGAAAGATAGCATGCTGGAATCGGCCTGGCTCCTAGGGAAGCAATACAAGTGTTGCTTCCTGGGAATTGGTAGGCCCCTATTTACGTCAGATTTTTCTTCAGGGCGCGGGGCGCGGAGTCCGACAGCGACTTGAAAAGTCGTCGAGGAACTGCGCGCAACAGCCATGGAGGAAAAGATACGTAAAGAGGGCTTACGAATTTCCGGGAAGCAACACTAAAATCTCCTCCCAGGAACGAGCCCTTGCAAGCACCCCTTTTGGGCGACTCATCTCCTCGCTTCCATACCAGTCCATGGCAATGGTAGGAATGCCAGCCCCAAGCGCTGCGGTAATGCCATGAGGCGCATCTTCGATAGCAATCGCATCCTCTCGTCCAAGACCTGCCCTCATAAGGGCTCGCTCGTAGATGGCTGGGTGCGGCTTTGAAGAGATCAGCCCCTCTGCTGTGATCAGATCGGCAAAGTACCCCCACAAACCGTTAGCCTCAAGACAGCCCTGAACAATCGCAGCTGTCGCAGAGGTCACAAGGTAAAGAAGCACACCCCTCTTGCGCATCTCCTGAAGAAAGACCTCCGTCCCTGGGAAAGGAGCCACTTGGGCGCGATAAGCATTGAGCAGGCCTGTTTGGAAGGTCTCCGTAAAGAGCTCTTGGCGCAAATCAAAGCCATGGGCAGCATGCAAAGCAACTGCTATTTGCTCTGTAGACGCGCCATTTAATCGATCGAACTCCTCTCTAGAACCGGCGGCGCCGAATTTTCGCAAGGTGCGGTTGTAGATCTCCCAAAGGAGACCCAGCGAATCAACGAGTGTGCCATCAAAATCGAGAAAGAGGGCCTTCATGAGGGTGAGACCTCCACATCGGTAAGATGAAGACCGGCTCCCTGGGGAAGATCGCGCAAGAGCCGTCTGCCCTCTATCCTCTCAAGGTATTGCGGATGGGCTCCTTGAGGCTGATCCCCCGCTCTCAAGATGGCAATGTTCACCCCGTAACATAAGCGCTCGCCCTGCTTAATAGCCTTCAGCGTATGCAAGCTTCGCCTTGAGAAGAGTCTAAGAGGCTCCTCCTCTAAAACGATCCTCTTGCCCATGTTGCCTAGCATCTCCTCGGCAAGACGCACGCAGCGGCAGAGCTCCTTGAGCTCATCAACGTTGATCACCCAAGAGTGGTCAGGGCCAATGGCGCATCGATCGAGTGTAAAGTGCTTCTCAATCACCGTGGCACCGAGTGCCACAGCTGCAATAGGCGCCGTCACAGGATCGCGACTATGGTCCGATAATCCAACCGCCCTTCCAAAACGCCCTCGTAAGAATTCAAGGGTCCGCAGATTTACAGCGCCAGGTGTCGTTGGATACGCCACTGTAGATTGAAGGAGGGTCACCTCGCTCCCTCCTGTTCGATCGAAGAGCTCCAGTGCCCAAGCGATCTCCTCCTCAGTGCTAATCCCAGTTGAGAGGAGCAGCGGCTTACCAGATCTTGCGCAGAGCTCAATTAACTTGGGATGGTGCAGCTCAGGTGAAGCGATCTTATGGCAGGTGACATAAGTGTCCACCTTGGCAAAGTCCTCCTCAGAAAAGGTTGAGGCCATAAAGGCGATTTTGTGGGAGGCGCTATGCGCTGCGAGCTCTGGCAGCCACAATTCCGGCAGCTCAATCTCAGAGAAGAGCTCTCGAATGGGTTTCTGTATCCCCTTCTCCCATAGATGGTGGCAGTAGCCTGCCCCCTCAGCATAGGTTGTGGCACTCCGAAAGAACTGAAACTTCACCGCATCAGCTCCAGCCCACGCCGCCGATTCGATCAGCTCCTTTGCATTGTTGATATCAAACTCAGGGCCCACCTTCCAGTTAGAACCCGCCTCAGCAACAATAAAGACTCTCTTGCGTTCCATGTAAGCCCCCTTAATCTACAGGGTAAAGCGTGATTCGGCGCACTCCCTCACGCATTTGCCATAAGCGCGGGAAGCTCATTTTGGAAATCATAGC
>JAKBAF010000249.1 GCA_021809305.1 bacterium | reverse complement strand
GCTAAATGTCCGTATTTTTTTTCACAGCCTCTGGACAACCGCGCTAGTGCTAAGGGGTGATACGAAACGTCCCAGCTACATGATCGAAGGTTGGCTCATATTGGGGATAGCGGTCTTGAAGGGAGTTCCCTGTGATGATGTAGGCGGTCCCCTTGTCTATAATATAGTACTGGACCACTTTGAAGGTGCGTCCGTCCATCACGTGCGAGAAGACAAGTCGCTTTGCGGCCAAACCAGCGACCTTCTTATCTGTGACCTTATTGATTGTAAAACTCTCGGTATAAGCCATGAGCTCAGCGATACTCGCACTGAAGAATTGCTCTAGATTAAGACGAGAAGGGTCGCCCTGCCAGATGTAGATGTTGGCCTGAATCTCTTCGGTCTCAGACTCCGCCTCGTACGCGTAGAGATCGTTTGCACTCCCCCAGCCCGGAGCGGTCAGCCAAGACTTAGGAAAATTGATCGTATACCCTCGATCGACCTGCTTTTGAAGATATCCCCTGCTCTCTCCCGGCAGAGCCCCTGCGCCCATATCCTCTGCCGCATAAACGCAACTTATCAGGGCTAGCAAAAGAGAGGCAAAAATAGTGTTGCGCTTCATAGGGGCCTCCATAGCGGTTACTGGTTGTTCTTTTACGACATAACGGCTATCCTCCTATCACAGCAATTATTTTGTTTCTTAGCGTCAATATTTTCTGCGCGAGAGAGCACTGGCGTTTAGTGCGAAAGTTTGATGTAACATGTATACGAGCTGTGGTGGAAAAATCGCCCTCGGAGTAGCATGAAAAGCCACTTAGCTGACTATAGTAAACCTTTTGCTCTAAGAGGAGCTCTGCACATGAAGCCACCCGAGCCGGACATTGTCCCTTATGATCTCTACTGGTCAATGCTCTATCGCAAAGAGAAGAGCCGCCTACTTTCGCAGTTAGCGGCCTGGGTTCTTGCCATCGAACACATTGGAAGCACAGCTGTTGAAGGGATAAGCGCACGACCCGTAATTGACCTTTTAGTCGGAGTGAGGCGTCTTGCAGATGTTGATACGTTCTGCCTTCCCCTCCTACGCACCCTTGGCTATCGCTACGTGGGTGATCCTCAAAACGAAGAGAGCGAAGAGCGCCTCTTTATTCGAGGAACGCCTCTTGGAAGAGCCTCTCACCAGCTCTACTTCGTTGAGAAGGGAGGAGCCAGCTGGTGGCGCTACTTAGGCGTCCGCGACACCTTGCGCAGAGACAGGGAGCTAGCAACTGGATTTATCGAACTTAAGACTCGGTACCAGCAACAAGGAGCAGACCTTGCAGCCTACACCGCTGCGAAGGAGGAGTTCTTTAACTCTATCCAAAGTGTTCCAACGCTGGCCGTCTAGTGCAGCATACGAGTCACCCCGGGCCTTTTTCGCCCGGGGGGCGCTTAGAATCTCCCCATCAGCTGAAGGCGGCCACCTGCCACGCTGATACGTGTATCAAAGAAGTCAAAAGGAAAGCCCTCCCTACCACCATAATGGCGATACCGGTAGAAGGGGACGAGGCCAACCCCCCAGGTTATTTTTTTCCACCCAAAAAAGTAGATAAGTGGCGCTTCGAGAGCGTATTGGGTTTGAGAGTTAAAGAGGAGCTTTATCTCTTTATTCTCGCCCACCCCTTCACTGATCGTACAGTGGCCCTCAACGGGGAACTCAGCCCTAAAATCAATACCAAGCTGCGTGTTTGGAGCTAGATAGAGCCTCAGATACCCTCCAAAAGCGGTATAAGCAAAAGAGGTTCGAAACTCCACCTCCATTGGGGATGGGGGATGGAAGCTATTGCGCTCACAAAAGTAGCCTCCTCCAATAAAGAGGGAGAGGGTGATCGGTCCGATTGAGCGGAAATAGAGTGTGTAGCCAAGGCGCCCCTGAATATCGCTATCTGTCATCTGCGATGCAAAGGGCAAGCCCCTAGCAGATGATCCATTGAGCTCTCCTCGTGCCCAGTAGCCATCTACCCCCCAATAGATAGACATCCCTCGAATGCGATCGTAACCCGCATGCACTCCTGACAGAGTCCCCTCTTGCCACGTCCCACCCGCACGCTCTCGCCACAGGTGATAGACCTCAGGGCCTGCAAAGAAATAGTGAGGACCACGAAGAAGGGCCAGCGCCTCAATATTTGATGGCGCAGCTGTTGCTAAGACTCCAAAGAGCAAGGAGAAGAAAAAAGAGGAAAAAAAACTCTTCATCGAAGTTCTCCTGGCAAGTGATCGGGGACATAGAGTGCCGACGATCTCGGATCTATAATCCACCTCGGTTAGTCGTAACCCCTTGGCCTGTTTTATTTCCATCAAGGTCAATAAAAAGTCCTGTTGACAATGTCCGCGGATATCATAACAATTGGCCATGGTACACTCTTCAGGCCAAATAACGCCAAGAGGATGCCAAAAAACCGTCCTGTTTGTAATATCGCCTCAGACCAAGGATCCTTTTTTTAATCAGACACACCTTCCAAAAACTCAATATACAAGGAAGACCATGATGACCCTCTTTCGCTTCGCAGGACTCCTCTCCCTCATGTGCCTCTTAGCTGGGCCCGCCTTTGCATCAGCCCACCGCAAGCCTTCGATACCTGCGACCATGGAGAGCCAAGCACCCTTCCGAAACTATCTAAGAGCGCCATCACCTGATGAGGCCGCGACGATCACTTATATTGTCCACACTCTGGCAACTGTCAAGCCTGCCGCAAAACTCCTGTTCCATCAAGCAGAACTTAACGCCGCTGGTGCAAAAATCGAACACGTACACCCTTTCCACTTTCTCGCATGCATCTTCGCGCATGAAGGGAATAAAATCGATATGCGCAATATTCGTCGGGATCGATTAGTCTTTGGCCAATTCATGGATGGACTTGTTCGCAGCCTCAACCGAGAAGCAGGTCTAAACAACCTAA
>JAKBAF010000248.1 GCA_021809305.1 bacterium | reverse complement strand
TTCTCTTTTGGGGGTAGGCCTAGTATCAGCCCTAGCTCTCAATCGGCTCCCCGTTCCTTCAAGTTGGACAGCAGTGCCGTCTGTTCGCTTTTCGGCCTTCACTTCCAAGTCGTTTTGGATTGGGGCCATTACTGGATTGGTTGTCATTGGAGGGGCGTTGATCTCAGGCCGCCTCTTTGCATCTCTCGTAAAAGACAAGAAAAATACAAACCCTGCAATGGGTTCTCACGATCAACTCTTTCGTGCTCTATCTGGCTTAAGTTTTGGAGTTCTCGTTTCAAGTGTCATCTCAGTAGGCTTTCTTGCAGCATTATATGCAGGATCTGGGGAGACCAGGCTCGCAACAGGGTTTCGCTATTATGGAGGCTATCAAAACAACTTTTCAATAGGCATGTTTTGGCGCCAAATGGCGCCTTATTGGCGCGATCCTCTCCCGCCAATTGCTATATGGACCCTTGGTGTAGGTAATGGCATAGTAGCAGCTGGTGTGCTTCCAATTGTGGTCGCGGGCGTCCAACATAATCTCAGTCGGCCGCCTCAGGCTTAATTGATTTCAATTCTTGAAAAGTGTATAATGCTTTCTTATTTATAAAAATCGGATCGTTCGACCCATGGTAGAGAAAAATCAACCCATTAATTGGATGTGCGTAGGATTTGCCGTTAGTAGCACCTGTGGCACCCTTTTGGGTGTTGGGCTGGTCTCAGCCCTAGCCTTCAATCGGCTTCCTCTCTCTTCGAGCTGGACGGCTATTCCATCAACACCCCAGCCCTTTTTCACCGCAAAGCCCTTTTGGATGGGGCTGGTTGCAGGAACTGGTGCCGCTCTGGCAGGACTAGTCCCAGGTCTTACCTTTGCCCTCTGTGTAAAGGACAAAGAGGAGACAAGTGACTCAGCAAAAATGGGTCCTCACGATCAGTTCTTTCGAGCTCTATCTGGCTTGGGGATGGGGGTTGTTCTATCGGGTGTGCTCTCAGCGGGGTTCCTAATGAGATGCTATGTCGACACCGATCGGCTCGGCCTCAATCCGTCTGTAGCTATCTGGGCAGGCGGTGCGGTTTTTGGCTATGTGCCCCCAGTCGTTGCTGGGCTTGCAGCCATTGTTCTCTATAACCATCTCTATCTCGAGACTTAAGTTTCAGCACGCACAAAGAGCTGCCGGCGGAAGACGGCGAGTAGGATGAGGGCTCCAGCTAACATCACGCTGCCACCCGCCCACATGGGTAGGGTGGGATAGGCACCCACGAGCGAGCCAGATAGGAGCGGGCTTAGAACGAGGGCTGCGGCATTGACCGAAGCCAATACTCCGAGCGCTTCGCCTTGGATTTCGGGAGGGCTGTTGTTGGAAACGAGTGTTGTTAAGGTTGGCCAGTTAAAGGCAACGAAGAAGCAGATAAGGAACATGAGCGGCCAGATCCAAATAAGTGATGGCAAAAGGGGCATGGCCAAGATCGATAAAGCCGCAAGCAGCATCCCACCAAAGAGGCAAACCTCAGCCTTGAAGCGTCGAACAAAGGGGCGGATGAGCAGTCCTGTACTGAGGGCGTAGTAGCCGCCCGCCGCACCAAAGAAGAGGCCCAGCTCCGAGGGTGTAAAGTGAAATCTAGCGATGAGGTAGACCGGGGTAAATTCGAAAAAGTAAGACCAGCCAAAGCAAGAGAGAAAGGCGGCAAGCAGGATAGCCCGGAACCCCTTAAGGCGAAAGGCCTTTTGTAGCTGAACAAGTCCCATAGACCAGCTGAGTTTTCGCGCAGAGGTGAGGTGGAGACTCTCCTTAAAGAAGATCAGGGCGAAGAGGAGATTAAGAGCTGTGATTGTCGAGGCAAAGAGAAAGGGGATACTGTAGCCCCAGGTAGCGAGTGAGCCACCAAAGAAGGGGCCAAGGGTAAACCCAACACCCAGCGCCATGCTATAGAGGCCAAAATTCTTAGCCTTCTCATTCGGTGGGCTGATGTCGGCAATTGTCGCTTGTACAATCGACATATTGCCAGCGGCAAATCCGATGATCACCCTCGATGCAAGTAAGAGAGCGATGCTGTTTATAAGGACGCCAGAAAAGGCTGTTATGTAGCCGAAAAGCGCGATCGCAAGGCTTAGTTGGAGGGGTTTTTTTCTCCCCTTGCTATCGGAGAGAGCCCCCCATATCGGTGAGCTAAAAAACTGAGCGAGCGGCATCAGTGAGAGGAGGAGGCCGAGCCAAAGGCCGCGCATCTCATGGCTTGTTTCAGGGGATAGTAGCGGAAGTGCACTGTCAAAGAGCATCGATGAGAAGAGCGGATAGATGAGCCCCACTCCCATATAGTCAACGAAGGCAACAAAGAGGGCGATGTAGAGAGAGGTCTTCATGGCAACGCTCGAAAAAAAGGAATTCTAACCTGCCCCTGGCAATCTCTTCAAGGGCGCAAAAAAGACTCGCTTTTTTTTTCGCGACACCTTATGTCAATTCCAATCTACTAACGCAAGGAGTGGGTGGAAGGTATGAAGCAAAGATTTATTATGGCTGTCGGCGTCTGTTTAGGACTATCATTTGGTTGCGCACAGGCGTTCAGCTTTGACTGTCTCCCTTGCGTCCCTGGAACCTTTGAGGTGGGTGGAGAGCTTCTGTGGATGCGTCCATCGCGCACCGATCTCGAGTGGGTCGTTGTCGACAACAGGCCCTACGTTCCAATAAATACCAATACGCCTCCCACCTATACCGAACAGGCTCCGCCGGTCGGAAAATTGGAGAAGTTTGACCCTGACTACAACTTTGGCTTTCGCGTCTCTTTGGGCTACCTCTGGTCAGAGGAGTGCTGCGGCTGTTGTGACTGTTACGATGTGGCCGCTGAGTACACTTGGTTGCATACAAACGACTCTGTGCATGTACGCCCTTCGCCTGGAGGAACCAGTAGTGGCGGACTCTGGATCTTAGATGTCACTGATACCAACCCAATAGCTTTC
>JAKBAF010000247.1 GCA_021809305.1 bacterium | reverse complement strand
TGCAGCTCCCCCATACTCCTCCCTCTGCTGAAATCGCTCCAGCTTCTTCTCCATCACCTTCACTCGATCCTACGGCCTCTGACATCTGAATCTCCTTTGATGCGCCTTGTTGCTTTAACATAAATAGTTTCGTGCAGTAGACTGCCACCTCTCATCACCGCCAATCCTTACAGGATTACCGCTTGATAGAGGCTTAGCTCTTTCGCCTATAATGGTGCTTTCCTTCGATAACTCTTTACTGCTATGCCAAGGTGAGACAGATCTTTATTTTGTTCAACCTTTTTCTGCCTTGCTCTAAAAAAATCACGACCAGCCCCTAGCTGGAGCTCACACCCCCATATAAAACCCACTTGGCACTAACGCGCCAAGGCCGTATATGGAAGAAAAGAGGAGCAATTGAGCGCTATGGCAGAGAAGGCTTGGGCAATTGGAGTGGACCTTGGGGGAACCAAGATCGAGGTCGCCGCCGTTGGGGCGGATGGGACGGTCCTTCAGCGCGATCGCTTTCCAACAGATGTCAAGGGAGGAGCTAAGGCCATCGAAGAGGCCATTCGAAAGGCAGCTCTTCAGCTAAAGGCAAAATTCCCAGGCGCCCTCCAAGGGATTGGAATTGGGGTCGCCGGACAGATCGAGCCAAAGAGCGGCGCTGTTATCTTTGCGCCAAACCTCGGGTGGCACAATGTTCCACTGCAGGGCGATCTTAGCGCCGCATGCGACACCAAGGTCGTCGTTGTCAACGATGTTCGAGCAGCCGCCTTTGGCGAGTGGCTCTTTGGTGCAGGTAAAGATTGCGACGACCTCATCTGCCTATTTATTGGAACCGGAATTGGCAGCGGTATTGTATCGGAGGGGAGGATGCTCTCTGGCTGCAGCGGATCAGCAGGAGAGGTCGGCCACATGATCATCGAGATGGACGGCCCTCCTTGCAAATGCGGCAGCTTCGGCTGCCTTGAGGCCTTTGCTGGAGGGGCTAACATCGCCCGCAAAGCGCAAGAGGTTGTCGCCGAAGAGCCAGATGCAGGAAAGGCGCTCCTTAGCAGAGCCGGCGGAAAGCTCGAGGCCATTACAGCAAGAGAGGTCATCGACGCCTATCGCGCGAAAGATCCCCTTGCAGAACAGTTAATCGAAGGCGTCGTAGAGGCGCTAGCTGCCGGCATTACAAGTCTTGTCAATGCCTTCAACCCCTGCCGTATTATCATGGGAGGCGGCATCATCGAAGGCTTCCCTGAGATCATCCCCCTCATTGAGGAGGAGGTCCGTGGGCGGGCTCTCAAAGCTGCCCTCTCCCATCTCGACATCGTCCGCGCCAAACTCGGCGGCGATGCGGGCGTTGTCGGTGCAGCCTCCCTCCTCTTTAAGCGAAAATAGAGAGAGGAGGTTGGGCAAGAACTCTTCGTTCCCTTCAGTTTCCTTACGCTCAGTAAAGATCGAAGAGCAAGAGAGATCAAGCGCCGCAAGTGAGAGGCTCCCACTCTCACCTTTTGGCACGTAGCCAACAAGGAGAAGAGGCAACCCTTGGGGCAGGGGGGTAGCTCTTAGAAAAGAGATGGGCCCCCAAGCGGGATCCGTGAGGGTCGCAAACTCCTCAAAGGTGTGAAGGTTGAAAAAGCGGACAACTCCATCAACACTGCCGCTCATTAAAAATGATCTACGCCCAAGGCTAAGCGTACCCAGCGCAGAGACAGCCTCTTTGCCATCGCTGTTGATCTTATGTCTATTTCCTAACTCCCCATCAAAGAGAAAGAGCTCACCTGTCGAGAGGCCAGCGCCAACAACGCGCCCCCCCAAATCAGGTAGAGGCAAGAGAGCTGTAACATCACCATCCTCTAAGGTCTCGTTCTCTTCTCCACTTAGTTCGTAAATTTTTGACGAACCAAAGCTGTTTAAACAGGTATCAACAACGCCAATACGCCGTCTGTCACTTCCGTACATAAGAAATTCACTGCCGCCAGGTCCCGCAACTAAGGAGTAAACCCTGTCCTCAGGAGAGTAGCGGGTGATCAATCCTGAAAATCGGATCCAACCACTTCCTTCCTCCTTAGGGATACGAAACCGATCGCAGTTGTTCTCATGAAGTACCCAACGCGAGGGGTCATCGGAGAGCCCAAAAGAGTCTGTGCTATCAGAGGGGTTCCAGAGGTCGATAAGGCATCCCTGGCGCTCCGAATCAGACTCCCCTTCCGCAAATAAGAGCGCCTTCAATGGGCCATAGGATAAGAGGTAATAGCCCTCATCGTTTACAAGATAGGGACCCTCTCTTGCCACCTCCTCTCCCCTCACTGGATCCCAAAGAGCCAGTGCATTAGCAGAGGTCACCCCTGCAAGCAAGAGCCGGCTATCCCAATGAAGAGGACTGGCAGGGGGCGAGCAGTACGAAGAGAGACCCTCCTTGATGCTCAAAACCCGGAACTTTTTTAACTTGAGATTTGTGAGCGCATCCCCAACAAGCCTCGCATTCCACCCCTCTTCCTGATTCCACCAAAGTTCGGTTCTGCTTGCAATTTGGCGCCACAAATGACAAACAGAATTAACAACAACGAGAGATCTTACCTCCAAAAAGGTAAAAATTCTCTCCATTATCTCGCTTGGCAGTGGATCGGGTGAATTGGCTCTTTCCATCACTATTTCTTTTTGCTGCAAAACGCGCCCTGGGACTATGCCTCCTAACTCATTAATGGTCAACGACAACACCCTTTGTGAGCAGGGCATAGGAAACTAAAACGATTTTTTGGGCATCTCTGTAGCGACAGTCCAGCACCCTGCTTCGGATCTGCTATTTTTGTACGTCCATATCACATGGATTGTGATGGCCACAGGCGTGGCCAGAACCAAAGCTGCACGGGAGTGCAGCACTCCAAATGTGAGCTTACGGCAAGAATATGTAGCAGCAGATTCCGATATGGAGTGCTGCACTCCCGTGCCCACCATTCACACAACCCAAAAAATTGTTCTAGTTTCCTAT
>JAKBAF010000246.1 GCA_021809305.1 bacterium | reverse complement strand
CTGGCTGATGGGTTTTGATAGCGCTCCAACTTTGAGGTGGGCAAGAGCCTCTTGATAGGCAGGCGATAGACTCTCAAAGGTTCGCTTTTCCAAATCGCTTAAAGTGAGGGTTGTTCTAACATCGATTTCGCCGCGAGCCTTGCCCTCATCGAGAGCTTTGCGCAAGGCTGGAAGGTCAAGCGTGCCCTCAGGAGAGGTGGCGAGGAGCTCCTGTGCAATCTTGATGCAAGCCTCCGCCTTTTGCGGATCTTGGTGGCGGATGGTGAGAACGCGGAAATGCCACTCATCCTTCTCCTTTTGGGCAGCGACAAGCTTTTCGTAGGCTTGCTTGATCTTCTCTGGGCTGATGCTGGTGAGTGCTCGCGCAAAGACAAAGTGGCTGCTCATTTTTTGGACAGTAAGCTCGGTCTTAACGTGTTCCCATGCCTGGTCGAAGGTAATGCCAAGAGAGTCGATGGTTTCGACGACATTTGGGCCGAAGCGATCTTCGAGCTCTTTGCGGACCTCGCCATCAAAGACCTCGACCTTTTTCTCTTTGGCGTCGGCTAAGATAAGCTGATTATTGATCATCTCATCGAGAGCAGGACGCCAGCTCTGGCGGTAGAACTCATACCTGGCCTCTTTATTGCCAGCTAGATGGGGGTACTCACGGCGAAAGAAGAGGTCTAAGCGACGAATAAGATCGAGAGAGGTAATCGGCACACCGGCGGGTTTTGCAAGGACCCTGTGGTTGATTCGCATATCCGAGGCGATCTCGGGCTTGTAGAGCCCCTGTTGAAGCGAGGCGGGGGCGCCTCCTACGGTAGCAGAGAGAGAGGTGGCAATGAGCGTTAGACATGCACCGCGAAGGATGAAGTTTGGGTGAGCCATAAAAATCAAACGCCTATGGAGATCAAGTACGAGGTTACGCCCTTTTCAACCGATAGAAGATAGTACCATTAAGGCGATTTCCCCTTCTATAGGGTTGCAGCAAGCTCATCGAGGTACTCCCTCTCGAGCTTGTCTAGCCCCTTAAGGGAGGTGAGGCTCTGTCCGAGTTTAGGGAGGAGGTCTTTGAGCTCTCTTCTAAAGTGCAGTAGGGCGCCTCTCTCTTTTGCGCAGTGGGAGAGGTCTCTTGGCGTCATAGAGTCGTCCCTTGAGAGCGATGTGGTTGCTTCAAAGAGGAGCCGATCAAGGAGCCCACTCTCGCCAAATGAGCCTTGAAAGAGGGAGGCGCCATGGTGGACCACACCCTCTGACACTTCCAGGAAGGAGAGCGCTATCTTCGATAGTGGGATCTGAAAGAGGTTGATCTCTACCCTATTTTCATCTGCGATAAAGCGCCCCTTCCATCCTTCATTAATGGATGTGATAAGACGGAAGCGAGGGGGCTCTGCTTGACAATCGATGCTTTGAAAGAATTGCGTTGCATAGGAAAAGAGAAGCTCTTCAGCACTCTCTTTTAATTGGCTTAGGGCCCCATTACCTCCTACAGCTCTTAGGAGTTTCTCAAACTTTACGCTACGCTTTCCATCTATTTTTGGCTTGGCTTGGATTTTTGCCTGTAAGGGGGGGATTAGGGCTGCGGCTTGCCGCTCGAAATAGGGAATGAAGAGCTCCTCAATTAGCCTCTTTGCAAATGAGCCAGGAGGTAGCGGGCCCGCCTCTTCAATATAGGCTAATGTACCCTCCTTCCACGCCTCAACCTCCTCGCTAACTTGGCTTTTGAATTGCGCCAGCGGCTCATCAGTGCTCTCCTCTCTCTTCTCTATCAGCTCCTCCTCTGCCTCTCTTTTTAAGCTCCCAAGGCGTGACATAAGCTCCTCTCCGGCCCTTAGCCAGGTAGCAAAACTCTTGACCGGAGTCATCGAGAGTGAGAGAGGCTCATAGTGGAGGAAGAAGGTGGCAAGATCGGGATTGTTGCTTGTTTGCAGGTAGTGGATGGGGTCATCAAGTGGAGGTGTATTTAAGGTCACATCACCCCGCTCAATCGCAGCAAGTGTCGCCGCACCTGGCTCCCCCTCATCTTGGTAGAGGGTGCGTAGGTAGAGAAATTCGGCGACAAAGAGGGAGAGCTGCTCCCTTGTCTCTTCGTGCAGCTCAATTTTTGTGCGGCTCTGTGTTGGCTTATAAGAGCCGACTGGTAGCACGAGGCTCCATCCAGAGGAGTAGTGCTCAGCAAGTATGGGAGAGAGAAGCCCCTCCTCAATCAGAAAGCGGGAGAGGGGGATGCAAGGGACACCGCCTGTAAGGAGCATCCCGGGAAGATTCCCCTTTAGCTTTAACGCCTGAAACGGCACGGCAAGCGAGGGGAGCTCGATCGGAGGGTGGTCTCGATCGACCATATTGATTAGCGCTCCGCGCCCCAATCGATGCCCGCCTTCCACACGGACCCTGTGACTGAGGTGGCGGCCCGCGAAATCCAGTTGAAGTTTATCAGCCTTATTGAGGAGCGTTCGTTTCTCGCCGTTGATCTCGCCTTGGAATTCGAGCCGGACGCTCCGGCCAGCTGGTAGGGCGATATGGGTATGGGCGATTGTCTCCTGTAGGAATTGGATGGCGTAGAGCGCCTCCAGCTGTACAGTTTCGGCATCACCAGGGAGGAAGAGGATGCGAATGGTGGTGCCAAAAAAGGGACCAGCCTCCTCGCTGACATCGACAACTTTAAGCCTGAGGTCTTCCACCTCTCCTGTCTCGCGGCTGCGCTTTGGGGTGATCTGAAGCAGGTAGACAGGGTCCAAACCACTTGAGCGACGCTTGCGGTCTGGGGTGAGAGGTGTGGTTAATGCGGTTACGCTAGCGGCTCGCTTGTAGACCTGACAGAAGCCATTGCCCATCATACCAACGCTTCCATCCTCACCAGTTTTGCGACTGTAGCTTGGGAGGGGAAAGTCGGTGAGCAGTGTTTCAAGGCTTGCCATGCCAGCTGGATCTGTGACCTCAAGAATGAGCTGCGCCTGGTCTCCTTCCCCATTAAGCCATTGCACAT
>JAKBAF010000245.1 GCA_021809305.1 bacterium | reverse complement strand
GAAGGAGAGCGTCCCACCCTCTACCTCTTTGCGACCTTCTTTATTGATCGTGAAGAGGCGAATGAGGCCCTGCGGCAAGCTGGCTTTAGCAATCTAGCTCGCATCGGGGTCTTCCAGCAGATAAGTGAGATGCCCTTGATGGGAACGGGGAAATATAATTATCGCCAACTCCAAGAGAGGGCGGCAGAGCTGGAGGTCGCAAAGCGATGAGTATTGAGTGGATCATGGAGGGCGTGGACCCAAGCAAGGTGCGCCTCTTTAACACCGCAATCCGAGAGAAGGAGAGCTTGCACCCTTTGCGCGAAGGGGAGCTGACCCTCTATACCTGCGGCCCAACGGTCTACAACTTCGCCCACATCGGGAATTTCAGAACCTACCTCTTTGAGGATCTTCTCCGCCGCACGCTTGAATTCTTTGGCTGGAGGGTGCGCCAGGTGATGAACCTCACTGATGTCGATGACAAGACGATCAAAGGGGCCATTAGGGAGGGGGTGACACTTGAGGCGTTCACAAAGCCCTACATTGAGGCCTTCTTTGAGGATCTTGAGGCGCTTCGTATCCAGCCGGCAAGTAGCTATCCAAAAGCCACAGACTACATTCCCCAGATGATTGAGCTGATTCACTGCCTGCTTAAAAAGGGCGTTGCTTATGGTGGCAATGATGGGAGCATCTACTACTCAATTGCGAAATTTCCACGCTATGGCGCCCTCTCTCACCTGAAGTTAGATGAGCTTAAGGTGGGGGCTGGCGAGGGAGCGCTCCACGATGAGTATGAGAAGGAGAGCGCCTCGGACTTTGTCCTCTGGAAGGCGTACGATCCTGATCGCGATGGAGGGATCTTTTGGGAGAGTCCCTTTGGTAAGGGGCGCCCTGGCTGGCATCTTGAGTGCTCAGCGATGGCGATGGACCTCCTTGGAGATGAGATTGATATCCACGTAGGAGGGGTCGATAATATCTTCCCTCACCACGAGAACGAGATAGCGCAGTCGGAGGCGTGCACCGGCAAGTGCTTTGTTCGCCACTGGATGCATGCTGACCATCTGATTGTGGATGGGAAGAAGATGTCTAAGAGTGCGGGCAATTTCTTTACCATAAGAGACCTCTTTGCAAAGGGTTTTAGCGGTGATGAGGTGCGCTACGCCCTCTTGCAGACCCACTACCGAATTCAGCTGAATTTTAAGTTCGATGAGATAGAGGCTGTGCGGGCCTCACTTGAGAGGTTGAACGCCTTTGTACGGCGGCTTAAAGGGGTTGCAGCTCCAGATGGTGAGGGGAGGCCAACGAGGCGCACAGAGGCGGCCCTTAAGGGTTTTGCAGAAGGTCTTGCGGATGATCTAAATATCTCTTCAGCCCTAGCGGCCCTCTTTGATTGGCTGCGCGAGACGAATTCTCTTCTCGATATGAAGAAGGTGAGCGCGCATGAGGCGAGGGCAGCACTTGATCTGCTGACGGCGGCAAATAGGGTGCTTGGTTTTATCACATTCGATGAGCCTCCCGTGCCACCTGAGATCGAGCAGCTACTCCGGTGCCGTGAGGAGGCGCGTCTAGCTAAGAATTGGGCAGAGGCTGATCGCTGCCGGGGAGAGGTTTTGAAGCGGGGCTATCTTATTGAAGACACCCCTAAAGGGCCGCAGGCAATCAAACAACGCTAGGTTCTGGTGTGGGATAGGGCCAGACGAGCAGGGCTGCTGTGCTGCTCATATCGAGACTACATCCGAAGGAGTAGAGCGCTGCAACTACCCCGGAGGTGCCAGCGATAACTGCCGGGTTGCCCCAGCGCCTGGCACTGATGGTAGCCGCGCTGGCAATAAGAAGAAGAACTACATTCAATCCAATGCCCATACACGCATATCCAACCTCTGCCCTAGCGCTCATCTCTGGAGGCTGAGAGCGGCTGTTGTCATCTAGCTGGCGTTTTGCGCCCCATAGCCCTAAGCCAATCCCTAGGGGAGCGATAATGGCAGCTCCGATGTAGGCTGCCTTAAAGTTAAATAACGGGCCTCTTGCTAACCGCTCCACAGCAGCAGGAGTTGGCAAGAGACCGAAGGCAAGAGCAAGTACTGCCGCAGTACATGGGAAAAGGGCAGCCGTTAGCGCTATATGTGTTCCGGCTGAACAATGCTCACTTCTGAACCTGGCATGAAAGAAATCAGAGCAGCTTCCTGTTTCCATTAGCGTCGCGGTCCTGAGGGCCAGACGAGCAGGCTTGTGTTATTGCTTGCTTCAAAGCTAAACACGAAGGAGTAGAGCGCCACAACCGCCCCTGAGGCTCCGGCTGCTATAGCAGGATGGCACCAACGTCTTGCACCAATTGCCATTGTGCTCACAGTAAGAAAAAGAAGCGCATTAATTCCGGTCCATTGGATCAGAGTGTCAATTTGCTCTCCTGTGCTTTTCTCGACCGGAAACAACACTGTGCTATTCGATGCGAGCTGATCTTTGGCGCTCCATATGCCTAAGGTAATGCCAATAGGCGCTGCAAGGGAGGCTCCAATGAGGGCGGCCTTAAAGTTAAATAGTGGGCCCTTTGCTAACCGCTGGGCAGCTGCAGGAGTTGGCAAGCAGCGGAGCGCAACGGCTAGTATGGCTGCGCTAAATGAGGCGAAGATAATTGATGCCCCAGCGTTTTCCCAAGCTGTTCTCTCATTATCTCTGAATCGCGCATGAAAATAAGCGGAGCAGCAGTCTGCCATCATCAATCCCCTTAAAAAAGTTTACATCAAATATAGTTAAATTCTGCGTTGTTAACAAGCTAAAAAGATTACATGCCCTCGCCAGGAGCTCCTGGAACTCCTGGCGAGGGGTGTGTGTAATTGATGAGCCCTATAAGGGCTCATCATCAGTTCCTGGAGAGGGCCAGACGAGCGAGGTTGCACTGCCGGTTGAGTCGACAGTAAATGAAAAGGCATAGAGAGACCCCATGACGCCCGAGGTGCCAGCAACCACAGCAGAGTGACACCAAAGACGAGAAGAA
>JAKBAF010000244.1 GCA_021809305.1 bacterium | reverse complement strand
TACCTCGATTGGTTAACAAACCTCCCATGGGGCGTCTACACAGAGGAGTGCACCGATCTGATATCCGCTGAGGCCATACTCGAAGAGGATCACTATGGTCTTGAGGACATCAAGGAGAGGATCATCGAGTTTATCGGCGTTGGCAAGCTCTCTGGAGGCATTAAAGGTAGCATTATCTGCCTCGTAGGCCCCCCAGGCGTCGGTAAGACGAGCGTTGGCAAGAGCATCGCCCGAGCGCTAAACCGCAAGTTCTACCGCTTCTCTGTGGGAGGAATGCGCGATGAGGTTGAGATCAAAGGTCATAGACGTACCTATGTCGGAGCCATGCCGGGCAAGCTTGTCCAAGCGCTAAAATACTCTCAAGCGATGAACCCTGTTATCATGCTAGATGAGGTCGACAAGATGGGGGCCAGCTACCATGGCGATCCCGCATCGGCCCTACTTGAGGTCCTCGATCCTGAGCAGAATAAAGAGTTTTTGGACCACTATCTTGACGTCCGCTGCGACCTCTCCAATGTTCTCTTTATTGTTACGGCGAATATCCTTGATTCCATTCCAGACCCCCTCCGTGACAGGATGGATATCCTAAGGCTTTCAGGCTATGTTCTTGAAGAGAAGCTTGAAATTTCGAAGCGCTATCTCATCCCAAAGAACCGCAAGGCGATGGGAATCAAATCCACTCAAATTGCCTTCACGGATGCCGCCCTCCAGGCCATCATTAACGGCTATGCCAGAGAGGCAGGCGTTAGGAGCCTTGAGAACAATATTAAGAAAATTCTCCGTAAGGTAGCTGTTAAAATTGTTCGTAAAGAGGCTGCAGAGTCGGCGAGAGGTGAAGAGGAGGGGGGTGAGAAAGGGGCAAAGGATGGAGCCAAAGCGCCTACTCGTTATAGAATTGGGGTCGGAAACCTTGAAGAGTATATCGGCAAGCCCGTCTTCACAAGTGACCGCTACTACGACAAGACACCTGTGGGCGTCTGCACAGGTCTCGCCTGGACCTCGCTTGGCGGCGCCACCCTCTACGTCGAGGCAATACGCGTTCCTTCTGACAAGACCGATATGAAGCTCACAGGCCAAGCCGGCGAGGTGATGCAGGAGTCGGCGGAGATCGCCTGGACCTTTCTCCATGGGTCCCTGCATAAATACGCCCCCGAACACGCCTTTTTTGAACGCTCTTCTGTCCATCTCCATATACCTGAGGGCGCTACTCCAAAAGATGGCCCCTCGGCTGGAATCACAATGGTAACGGCCATGCTCTCTCTCATCCTCGACAAGCCTGTAAAAGAGGATCTTGGGATGACAGGTGAGCTTACTCTCACAGGGCGCATACTCCCTGTCGGTGGAATCAAAGAGAAGCTTATCGCCGCGAAACGCTCGGGCCTCAAGAGCCTGATCTTTCCGGAGGATAATGCACGAGACTATGAAGAGCTTCCTAAGTATCTTCGAGAGGGCATCAAGGTTCACTTTGTAAAGGAGTATGATAGTGTCTACGCCATTGCATTCAAGTCACGCAGGTAGCGGTCTTTGTAGAGCTAGCGAGGAGCAACCCTTGCACGGAGCCGTCTCTCAACAGTGCGGACGCGATGATGCAAGGCCGACTAGCTGGGCCGCTTGTTTCGCTACAAAATGCATCGATCCAGTAGATCTTCCCAATCTGCTTTGCAGCTTGCGCTCTCAGGGTTTAAAGATCGCTACAGCCAATGGCTCATTCGATCTTTTCCACGCAGGCCACCTACATTTTCTTTATGAAGCAAGCTTGGCAGCAGATCACCTTATTGTCGCTCTCAACACCGACAGTTCGATCCAACGCTACAAATCAACTAAGCGGCCGATCATCTCGCTACAGCATCGCCTTGAGATGGTGGCGGCGCTCGCCTTTGTCGATTATGTCACCTGGTTTGATGAGCTCGATCCGCGTGCGCTGCTTGAGGTGATTCGCCCTGAGGTTCACGTCAACGGCATCGAGTACGGCGCGGCATGCATCGAATCGGAGGTTGTTACAAGGCATGGTGGCCGCCTCCATCTCGTAGAGCGCAAAGAGGGGCTTGCCACCTCCAGTGTGATCCAAAGGATCATCCAGCAATGCGATTAATTGGCACCCTCCCAAATCGCAAACTTGCTCAGGAGTTCTCCTATTTTCTTATCAAAGAGGGTATTGAGAACGTGATCGAGCCTGCCGGGGGAGAGGGGGATGCAGAAAGTAGCAGCTTTCATATCTGGATTATCGATGAAAACGATGTGGATAAAGCCTCCTCCCAACTTAAGGAGTTTTTAGCCAGTCCTACAGATGAGCGCTTTTTTGGCCACTGGGGTCATGCAAAAAAGGTCGATGAAGCACGGCGTGAGCAGCTGCGCGAACAGATGATTGCCGATGAGCGAGTTGCGCGCCCTTTAGGTGCACGGGGACGCCTTCACTTTGGTCTTGTTACGATTGGACTCTGTCTTATTGCTGCGCTCTGCTACATCTTTGGTGGGCTGGATTTTATTCTTACTGATGAAGCTGCAGGGGAGAGCAAAGAGCCGAGCCGCGTTATTGTTGTCACAAAACCTATCTATGCCAAGCTGCTCTACGACTTCCCTAAATCCTTCTTTCTTTTTGATAAGCTGGCTACCCACTTCACTCCGGAGGAGCTCTCACACCCCTCATCTCTCCCACAAGAGGCGCAAGCAACCCTTGAGGAGGCATTCGACACTCCCGTTTGGGGAGGCGCCTATCTCGAGCTCCTGCGCCGCATCCATGCCCCGGTCCCCGATTGGACAACGAGGGCTCCCCTCTTTGAAAAGATACGCCAAGGTGAGGTCTGGCGCATTTTTACCCCTTGCCTCCTCCATGCCGATATCTTCCATATCATCTTCAATCTCCTCTGGTTGATCGTGGTCTTTTACTAATTTGACTAAAGCGGGTTTCTCAACGATGGACTCAACCCTTTGCAAAATTTTATTCTTTTTATTCACATCAAAAGTTGATGCTTTAGCAA